>JBGTIL010000064.1:0-4806 GCA_041745695.1 Chitinophagaceae bacterium
AAAGAATTGATCTGGAGAGAATTTTTCATGATGATCCTGTTTCATTTTCCGAGGGTCACCGAAGCGGCTTATAAACCGAAATATGACCACATACAGTGGCGCAACAACGAGGCTGAATTTGGGGCCTGGTGCCGGGGAGAAACCGGCTACCCGATTGTGGATGCTGGTATGAGACAGCTGAATGAAACCGGATGGATGCATAACAGGGTACGCATGATTACTTCGAGTTTTTTAGTGAAACATTTGTTGATCGACTGGAAATGGGGCGATGCTTATTTCGCAGATAAGCTATTGGATTACGACCTGTCTTCTAATAATGGCAACTGGCAGTGGGTAACAGGAAGCGGAAGCGAAGCGGCACCCTACTTCAGAATATTTAACCCGTTTGAACAAACGAAAAAGTTCGACCCGGATTTTCTTTATGTGAAGAAGTGGGTAACGGAATATCGCACTGGTTACCTGCCACTGATCGTCGAGCACGAATTTGCCCGTAAGCGCGCACTGGAGGTATTTAAGCAGTCGCTTGCAGCAGTGAGTGCCGGAATATAAATACCAGCTAATGAAGGGCGTAAAAAAGCAGCACCTGCCCGAAAAACTTTGTGCAGCCTGTGGCAGGCCTTTTACCTGGAGGAAAAAATGGGAGAAGGCGTGGGCGGATGTAAAGTATTGCAGCGACCGGTGTAAGGTAATAGGAGACAGGGGCAGAGCGAATAAACAAATCTGACCCTGCGTAATTTTGGAAAAATCTTTTTTAAAGAAACAATGATAGCAATCGAAGATCAGGACCTGCAGCATGATGAGGATCGAAACACAGCTTTTGTACCAAAGCAGAAGATCAAAAACCAAAGCCAGTCGTTTTCAGATATCGATTTAGACCGCATTATAGAGATGGCCTGGGAAGACCGGACGCCGTTTGAAGCTATTGAAGCGCAATTTGGATTAAGGGAAAGCGCCGTAAAAAGCCTGATGAAGCGCAGTATGAAATTCAGTTCCTACAAAATGTGGCGGAAACGAGTGGAAGCTTCGGCGACGAAGCATGCCCGGACACGTGTAGATGGAATAGACCGTTTCAAAAGCAAGTTGCAAAGAGCAATCACCCTTAATAAGATCTCGAAGAGAAGGTGACACTTATCATCCCTCCATTTTTTTAAAGCCGTGTTGCACAATTCTGAGAGAACACTTCTATCAGGCATTGGTTCCGGAACAGGTAACGGTCACGGCTGACCGAAGGCAAGCCTCAACGCTGCTTAGCGTTCTCGTCAACTTCCCACCATGCCTGCTGCTCATAAGGCTGACCAATGCTATAAGTTTCACCAATGAGTGGGGCAACAAAAGCTTGTCCCTGCTGTTTCGCAGCCACAGCCAGTCTTTGAATAGGTTCGTTCCATGAGTGGGTTGACAAGATAAATTTTGACCAGTGCACGGGCATAAGCATGTCAGCATTCAAATCCTTTGCTGCCTGAACCGTTTCCTCAGGAAACATATGGATCTGCGGCCAGTCTTTACCATATTGACCGCACTCCAAAAAAGCAAGATCAAAAGGTCCAAACCTTTCGCCGATTACCCTGAAAGTGGAATCGTATCCCGAATCACCCCCAATAAATAATTTACATTCTGCACTGTGCAGTACGTAGGAAGTCCAGAGGCTTTGGTCTCTGGTTATGCCACGACCGGAGAAGTGTCGTGAGGGTGTTGAGTGGATGTGCAGGCCTGCGATTTCGTCGAAAGACTCCCACCAATCAAGCTCCACGATTTTGTCGGCAGCCACTCCCCAATGTTCGAGGTGTGCACCCAGGCCGAGTGGGGTTAGGAACAATGCTACTTTGTTGCTCAGTGCCTGGATCGTTTGGAAGTCGAGATGGTCGTAATGGTCGTGCGTCAGCAGCAGGAGGTCGATCGATGGAAAATCCTCCGGGTTATAGTTGTTGGAGCCGGCGAAGGGTTTTCCAAAAAAAGAAACCGGCGAGGCGTTACTGCTGAACACAGGGTCAACCAAGACAGTAATGCCGGCTACCTGGATTAGGTAAGAAGAATGTCCGAACCAGGTAACTGTTGGACTTTGAGCCGTCACCCGCATGAGATCCGACCGGGTGAAAGGGAGGTCAGCAGCTGGTTTGACTGTTTTTGACTTCCTAAAATAGTCGCGCATTAGTTTCAGAAACGGTACTTTGTTTGGATTGACAGAAGTAGGCTCAATGTTTTGAAAACTTCCATTCTTGTAATGCGGCGACAGTCTGATCCGCTCCAGTCTTTTCCCAGCAGGCAGTTTGCCAAATGTTTGAAGAACGTTCATCGGCAGTGTATGTTACAAGCAAACAACGATGGGCATTTAGGTAATATCGATAATTATACCTGCTATCACGATTGTTGCGGACACTCAAAATTAAAGAGGCTTCTTTACCAGTTGCGGATATTTAATGCCCAACTGTTCCAGGTAGGTTTTATAGCGTGTGGGATCATAGTAGTACTTTTTAAGTTGCGGCTTAAATTCTTCCATGATCTTTTTATTGAGGTGAATAGCCGGTGGAGTAGTAGCAGTTACAAAGGGAATGTACTTCACGTCTTTGGTTTGTACATTTTTGTGGTAGTCCCAGGCATCTTCAATGATGCGTGGGTTGGTAAGCATATCGAGGAGCGTGGCCGCTACCACCTTGCTTCCGGCTACTACGCCTTTGTGGGCGATGGGTGTTGCCATGGCAATGGCGTCTGCCCAGTTATGCCCGGGCGTACCAGGAATATTAGCTGCATACCGGAACACGATGGTTGGAACGTTCCAGGCAATGTCTGCGATATCATCACTTCCTCCACCCGAAGAAAAAAGTACGGGACCGTTAAGCGTATCAAGTTTTAGTGCGAGTCCGTCGATGACTTCACCGCGCTGCGATTTCTTAGGCGCATTCACCAGTTTCTGCACGGCTCTGGCCAACTGCTGGTCAGACGAATCCCAGACAGGCAAGCCAACTGCCTCAATGTTTTTATGTACTGCTTCGGCAATAGGTTTATTAAAATGTCCTGGCCACGCAGTGCCTAACAGGCGGTGAGAAACCTTTGTACCGGTCATAGCAGCAACCGAGTTTGCATACAGGATGGCATCATCATACATGCTCTTGATGTCTTCATAAGTACGCTCCCGCAGGTAGTACCAGACAGACGCTTTTGAAGGCACCACATTGGGCTGATCACCACCATCGGTGATCACATAGTGTGAGCGTTGGGTTGGCTTGAGATGCTCGCGCTTGAAATTCCAGGCTACGTTCATCAATTCAACTGCATCCAGCGCACTCTTGCCACGCCAGGGTGCACCGGCTGCATGTGCAGAGCCGCCCTCAAAGTCGAATGCAACGGAAACCAGCCCGTTGTTGCCTGCGTCGCCCCAACTGGCGCCCATGTTGCTTCCTACGTGCGTAAAGATGCAGGCATCAACGTTTTTGAAGTAGCCGTCCCTGATGTACCAGGCCTTTGTGCCTACCAGTTCTTCAGCAACACCAGGCCAGATCATCAGTGTGCCAGGCATCTTCTCACGTTCCATTATTTTCTTTACTTCAATTGCGGAAAGTATTACCAGGGGCAGCCCCGAATTGTGTCCTTCACCATGCCCCGGTGCGTCTTCCACTATTGCTTCCTTGTAGGCCACACCCGGTTTTTGTGAAGCTTTCGGAATACAATCGATGTCGCTCCCGAGCGCAATCAGCGGTTTGCCATTGCCCCATTTAGCCAACCAGGCAGTAGGAATGCCACCAATGCCTTTTTCAATTGTGAAGCCATTTTGTTTGAGAATGTTGGTGAGGTAAGCGGAGGTCTCTGTTTCCTGGAAGCCCAGCTCAGCAAAGCTGAAAACCGCATCTACCATTTCCTGCGCCTTCTTTGCTTTGGCATCGATCGCCTGCTGTACTTCTTTTTTCAACCCCTCAATACCAGGAGCCGTTGGTTGAGCAGCCTTCTGAGCAGTCAATTGGGTGAAAGACAATACAAAAAGCGTAGACAATAGCCAGCTGCGATGATGCATGATTAGTTGTTTAATGGAGAAAGAAAAAAGTCTTTGGAGGTGCTTTCACGGCATTTTTACTGCTTAAGCCGATGATGAAGTTAAGGAGATTTGAAGCTTGGTGTTACCTCAGAAAAACATTCTGTCACAACTTTCATTTCAGTTCAACGCTGGTCCTTCGAGTGGCTGAAAGAATGGGCTTACGATAGTCATTCGGAGAACTGCTCATCACCGAAAGCAAAAAAAAAGCACCGTTTTTCAACAGTGCTTATCAATGCAGAATTTATTTCTTTCCTTTTTCTTTCACCTTCATGTATTCGAATCGCTTGCCGCTGTACTCCGCCATATCGGGAATCGCTTCTGATTTGTACGCGCCGGCTTTTAGCTTACCACCGGTTTCTTCAAAAGCCTGCAGTGTAGCATGTATGTCTTCATCTGTGTGGGCTGCAGTAGGAATCAAACGATAGATGATATGTCCTTTTGGAATTACAGGGTATACAACTATCGATGCAAAGATGCCGTAGTTCTCCCGCAGATCCATCGCCATGGCAGTGGCTTCTTCCACACCACCTTTCATGTAAACGGGTGTGACCGGTGAATCGGTTTTGCCAATGTCAAATCCTTTTTCTTTGAGTCCGTTTTGCAGTTTTTTTGCATTCTCCCACAACTTGTCTTTCAATTCGGGTTTTGTTCTCAGCAGTTCCAAACGTTTGAGGTTTCCAACCACGATAGGCATGGGAAGGCTTTTCGCAAATATCTGGCTCCGGATGTTGTACCGGATGTAGTCTACGATCTGCCTGTCGCCGGCAACGAAAGCACCG
>JBGTIL010000065.1:0-3032 GCA_041745695.1 Chitinophagaceae bacterium
TGTGGTAAAAGAAAACAGCATCTCCTTTTTTCATTGCTTTCAGGTGATTACGGGCGGCATAATTTCGTACACCATCCCAGTGGGTCACACCATCTTTGACAAGCTGACTCCAACTGTAGGTTGACGGTTCAGACTTCACGAGCCAATAATTCATTGTTGGAAATTAAATGTTTCTCCAACAATTTCAAGTCTTCTGTTGTTAGTAGAGCAGGATGGAAGGCGAATAAATATTTTTGTCTTTTTAAATCCAGGAAATTTATCGAAGCGTATTTATCATGTCTTAGAAAAATAACATCAGAACAAATTAGTTTTTAAAAAACCAATAAGTATATGAAAAAAGTATCGTTCGCGTTTTTGCTTTTAGCCGGAATTACCCTGTCTGCAACGGCTCAGACCAGTATGAAAAAAGAAAAAACAGTGATGGTGGGTGGTGCAGCAATGTATCCTTCTAAGAACATTGTAGAGAACGCCGTTAATTCTGCCGACCATACCACTCTTGTTGCAGCAGTAAAGGCTGCAGGGCTGGTGGAAACTCTACAAAGTGCAGGACCCTTCACCGTGTTCGCTCCTACTAATGCAGCGTTTGGACTGTTACCTGCCGGAACAGTAGAAACCCTCGTTAAGCCGGAAAACAAAGCCACACTTACAGGCATTCTTACCTATCATGTTGTAGCCGGGCGGTTAGATAGCAAGGAACTCACAAAAATGATCAAGAAAGGAAAAGGAAAAGCAGAACTGGCTACTGTAGCCGGCGGTAAGTTAACGCTGATGGCGAAAGGAAAATCGATCATTGTTAAAGATGAAAAAGGTGGAGAAGCAATTGTAGCTATATCTGATGTTTATCAGAGCAACGGCGTGATTCACTCTATCGACCACGTGTTACTGCCTAAATAGTGTAAGGCATTCAACACTCCCGTTTCTAACCCTATTTACCCTAGTATTTTGTATGTGCAGCGCAAACAGCCAGTTCGCCCCGGTGAATTGGCTGTTTCATTTTTAAAAATCACTGCCTTATTATTTTACGGTTGTTGATTAACGTTACTGTCAAAAGTAATAATGCTAAAAGCCTGACGGCTCTGAACATTTAGCTTAAGCCGCGCAGCAGACTCAAACATGAGGAGTAACTGGATCGTAATAACATTCTCTTTATTTATAGTTTGAGAGTACCCTCTCCGGCGGATGTTATTCCCCTGTTTTTACTTACCATCCCGCAGCCAGTACATCGGCAATATGCATCGTCTGCAGCGGATGCTGGTTCTTATGTATATAGCCTTGCAGGTGCATGAGGCAGGAGAGGTCGGTGGAGATGATGTAGCGTGCTCCCGTTGCAAGCGCATGGACAACTTTCTGCTCTCCCATGGCCATAGATATCGCCTCAAATTTGACGGCAAAAGTGCCACCGAACCCGCAGCAGGTTTCTACATCCGCCATGTCCAGCAAGGTAAGCCCCTCTACTTCATTCAGCAGCAAACGCGGTTCTGTTTTAATGTTACATTCCCGGAGCGCGGCGCAGGAATCGTGATACACTGCTTTGCCCTGTAGCCTTGCATCAAGGTTGGTCACCTGGAGCTTATTGACCAAAAAATCTGAGAATTCGAAAATGTTATTGCTGAGGGCAACGGCCTGATGATGCATGGAAGAGTTCTCAAACAACCGCGTGTAGTAATTTTTTACAAAACCTACACAACTGGCACTCGGCGCAACCACCGGATGGGCCGTAGTAAAATCCTCAAGAAATTTGGAACATACTGTTTTTGATTCGTCCCAGAAGCCGGCATTGAATGCGGGCTGTCCGCAGCAGGTTTGCGAGGCATTGTAGGTGACTGTGCATCCTGCTTTTTCCAGAACCTTGATCATGTTAAACGCGGTCTGTGGATAGAGCTGGTCTACGAAACAGGGAACAAATAATTGTACAGTCATGCTAGCCTTTATTTATCTGGCGCGATAGGGCAATCATTTTCGCTGCCGTCAGTGCCGCCTCTTCGCCCTTGTGGCCATGCACACCCCCCACCCGTTCGAGGGCTTCTTCATTGTTGTTTACCGTTAGTACGCCAAATATTACGGGCACCGGCAATTGATTATTTAAAAGGGTGATGCCTGAAGTTACAGACTGGCAAACATATTCGAAGTGTGGGGTGCCGCCACGAACCACGCATCCAAAAGCAATGAATGCGTCCGGGCGTTTTTTGGGTTTCACCGAACACCAGTAGTGTTGCACAGCGAAGGAAATTTCTACTGCTCCCGGTACAACAATGGTTTCGGTATCTATTCCCTGGGTCTTGCAGGTACGCACGCACCCTGCCTCCAGTTCATCAACAATCGCCGCATTCCATTCTGTCTTAATCAGCACAACAAAAGCACCCTTCCCGCGAAGAATGCTTTCGGTATTGTAAAGCAGGTTGGTGTTGCCGGTCGAACTCATATATTATTTGAGAACACCCAGTTGGGCTAAATACTTCTCGGCTTCAAAACCTTTTTCGGTTTTGGAGTATTTATCTTTTAATTCCTGGAAAAGAGTCACAGCCTGCTTTTGATCTTTCATCACCCTGTCTGCAAAATAGGCTGCCATAAAAAGGTACTCTGAACTTGCCGTTTCATCAGTCTCAAAGTGATGGGCTGCTTTTTTGTAATTGCTGAAGGCATCGCCGTTTTTACCTTGCTCTGCATAAGCATCCCCAAGTAGTTTGTAAGCCCTCGCCTGGATCTGTTTAGATTCTGTTTCAAAATCAGCCAGATGCTTTTGTGCTTTCGCGGCGTCGCCTTGTTGCAGGTAGGCTGAACCAGCATAAAAATGTGCAAGGTTACCGGCTTTTGTGCCGCCATACTGGCTGATAATTTTGAGAAAACCGGGATTGGCTCCATCACCATTAAGCGCCAGGTTCAATGAATCGGTTCTGTAGTAGTTCTCCGCTTTATACATTGCTTCTGCTGCCTTTGTTTCTTTAGGACCCTGTACTAAACCACGGTAAGCCAGGTACCCACCTATCAGCAGCAAAAGACCCAGAGCAGAATATATAATTGTTTTGCTGTTG
>JBGTIL010000066.1:0-25351 GCA_041745695.1 Chitinophagaceae bacterium
CCGCCAAATAAACCCGTTCCCAGTTTCCGCTGAAATTCTACGCCGACCGATACACCCTTTGCCGCACAAAGGAAGGAGTCTTTCTGGCAAATCATTTTCCCGCCCAGTTTTGCCAGGTCCATCGCAATAATTTTTCCGGGATACGGAGATGCAAACGAAACCTTTTTTTTACCGGTACCCACGTTGGTGTAGGCAGTCATGAATAAGCTCTCACCTGTTAGCACCCGCTTGCCTGCCGACATCAGTTTCCCCAGAAATCCTTTCTCCTGCCCTGTACCATCTCCAAATATTGTTTGCATTTGTATACCGTCATCCATCATCATAAATGAACCGCTTTCCGCCACCGCAGTTTCAGAAGGATCAAGTTCAATTTCAACACACTGCATCTCCTCACCCAGTATATGATAATCTATCTCGTGGTTCTCTCTCATAATAAGTGTATTGCCAGTTGAAAAATGAATACTTTCTGTGCCGGCTGCATCCATCTCCCGCAAAGCAGATAGCCCCGGGAGTCACAGAAGTTCAAATGTATCATTTTGAAAGTTATTCTTCCAACCGTCTAACAAAAATCTGCTTTAGGGTGCATTTGCCAGTCAAGGCGTTAAAAACAGTCCGTAATATGGGCAGGTGCAGGGTTCGTATGGCCTGAAATAATAAATATTCTTTTAATTTGATAAGAGGTAGCTGGCCATGCAGCTAAATCGCTACTTTGCCTTTCTAATACTTACACAAAACTATATCATGATCAAGCGTAAAGAACTGTTGTTTGCGGGCGCGCTGCTCTTTTTAGTCATTGCAGCGGGAGCCCAGGGGAAATTGGTAGAGAAGGTTTCCAAAAAAGCTTCTGAACTGGTAATCCCTTACGAGAAATATATATTACCAAATGGGCTAACACTAATTGTTCATGAAGACCATAGCGACCCTGTGGTGCATCTCGACGTTACCTATCATGTGGGATCAGCACGCGAGGAAATTGGCAAATCAGGCTTCGCTCACTTCTTCGAGCACATGTTGTTCCAGGGCAGTGATAACGTAGCAGACGAGCAGCACTTCAAAATAGTTTCGGAAGCAGGCGGCAACTTAAACGGCAGCACCAGCCGCGACCGTACCAATTATTATGAAACAGTACCCAGTAACCAATTAGAAAAAATATTATGGCTGGAAAGCGACCGCATGGGTTTCTTTTTAGATGCGGTGACCCAGAAGAAATTTGAGATTCAGCGTTCTACAGTAAAAAATGAACGGGGTCAGCGCCTCGATAATGTTCCTTATGGACTGGTGTCTGAAACCTACAGCAAGAACCTCTACCCATATGGCCACCCTTACTCCTGGGAAGTGATCGGCTATCTTGAAGACCTGAACCGTGTGGATGTAGCCGACCTTAAAAACTTTTTCATGCGCTGGTACGGTCCCAATAACGCGGTGCTCACCATCGGTGGCGATGTGAAACCCGCCGAAGTTCTTAAACTAGTGGAAAAGTATTTTGGAAGTATTCCTGCGGGTCCAAAAGTCACGTCTGCAAATTATCCACCTGTACAGCTGGCCCAGAACCGCTTTATATCTTTTACTGATAATTATGCCCGTCTTCCTTTGCTGGCAGTAGTTTATCCTACTGTTCCAAATTATCATAAAGACATGGCTGCTTTGCAATGCCTCGCTCAAGTGATTGGACAGGGAAGAAATTCAATTCTGTACCAACAGTTCGTGAAAAAAGAACACGCGTTGCAGGCGGGCTCTTTCAGCCGCATGGATGAACTAGCCGGCGAGTTCATTTTCCAGATTGTACCTATGCAGGGTAAGACCCTGGGCGAGATGGAAAAACTTTTCCGCGCGGCCCTCGACAGCTTCGAGAAGACCGGAGTTACCGACGACGACATAGCAAAATTTAAGGGCAGCCGGGAATCGCAACTGATCAACGGCCTGCAAAGTGTACAAGGGAAAGTAACCCAGTTAGCCGCCTTTCAAACCTTTACCGGCAACCCAAATAAGATAGGCGAATTACTGAGTTTGTACACTTCTCTCACCAAACAAGATGTGATGGCCGCCTACAACAAGTACATTAAATCGAAAGGTGCCGTTGTTTTAAGTGTTGTTCCAAAGGGACAGGAAGGTATTATTGCTGCCACCGACAATTTTAAAATAGACTCCAGTAAATACACGCCACCCGACTATGGCTATACTGGATTGAGCTATACAAAGCCGAAGGATTTTGACCGTACTAAAATGCCAGGCAATGGCGCTAATCCTGCCATCAGAGTCCCTAAATTCTGGCGAAAAGACCTTCCGAACGGCGCCCGTGTAATTGGTACGGAGAACAATGAAATACCAACAGTGACACTCACGGTTACAATACCCGGAGGTCACCTGGCATCTGCAACTAACTTATCAAAAGCCGGTTTGGCCAACATATTCACTGATATGATGGCGGAAGACACGAAGAATTACACTGCCGAACAACTCTCCATAGAACTGCAGAAGCTCGGAAGCAGTATTGGGGTTTATACCAGCGTGGATGGAATTGTATTCAGCGTGCAGTCTCTTGTAAAAAATCTGGACAAGACACTTGCCCTCTTACAGGAGCGCATGTACAATCCAAAGTTTACCGAACAGGCATTGAACAGGCTGAAACAGCAAACCATTCAGGGTTTAAAAGCACAGAAAGCGCAACCCGCCGCTGTTGCCGACGCTGTATTTGCTAAGTTGAATTATGGTCCTAATCACATCCTGGGCATTTCACAGGAGGGTACCGAAGAAACTGTCAACAACATCAACCTGTCTGATATCCAAAACTATTACGACAATTACATGACCTCAATGGATGCGAAAGTGGTAGTCGTTGGCGATATCAAAGAGGCTACTGTATTGCCAAAACTGGCAGTTTTAAACAAGTTACCTCGTAAAAAAATCATCCTTCCAAAGGTTGATCCTGCTCCTGTAGTTGACAAGACAAAAGTGTTTGTAGTGGATGTACCGAAAGGAGCGCAAAGTGAATTCAGGATGGGATACACAATGCCTTTAAAGTATGATGCTACCGGAGATTACTACCGGGCAAACCTTGCCAACTACTCATTGGGTGGCGATTTTAACAGCAGGCTTAACCTGAAGCTACGGGAAGAGAAGGGATGGACTTACGGTGCCAGCAGTGGCTTTAGCGCTGATGAATATGGTGGTAATTTTGAGTTCAGTTCAGCTATCAGAACAGACGCGACAGATAGCGCTCTTGCCGAAATAATGACGGAAATAAAAACATATATCAATTCGGGCATCACAGATGCAGAACTTATATCCCTGAAAAGTGCTATCGGGCAAAGAGATGCACTTCGATATGAGACCGGTGGGCAGAAGGCCGCCTTTATTGGCCGCATCTTAGAATATAATCTTCCAGCTAACTATGTAGAACAACAGAATAAAATTCTACAGGCTATGACCAAAGCTGAAATCAACCGCGTAACAAAGAAATATGTACAGCCGGAAAAGATGAATATCCTCCTGGTAGGTGATAAAGCCAAGATCATGGAAAACGTAAAAAAGTTAGGATACGAAGTAGTAGAAGTGGATGCTGATGGAAAAAGAGTAGGCGCGAAGAAAGAATTTTAAACAAGTTCAACCTTAAAAGCGCTGCCTTCGGTAGCGCTTTTTTTAATACCCTCTCTATCCAGCTGCGCCAGATGCAATTGCGCTTCGCATGGAAACACGAATGAACCTTGACGAATCCATAAAAAAAGGGCGATGCTGAATGCATCGCGCTTTGCTATTTTTAAAAACAATTATCTGATAAATGGATCCACGATATCCAAAATCTGCGCCTTCGTCAATGGTTCGTCGAATGCCTCAGAGGCTTCAGCCGCAGAAATAGGAATTGCCGTACCACCAATGTTAGTGATTGGAACGCCTGCTTGCAACACTACTTCTTCACCATTGTAACTTTTCTGAATTGCTGCGTTTGCGCCAGCATTACCAGTATCGATACCACTTTGGTTCAGGGTAATCCATGGCTGCAATGTAGTACCGGCAGGAACAAGATTGCCCGTCAGCATACGACGCATCAAACGCACTTTAGACGCGTGACGTGCTTCCACGGCATGGATCTGTAAAGCCGCAGTAAGTACATCGTTATTATTTACCAATCTGCCAGCCTGACCCTTGTAAGCTCTTACGCCGGTATCTTCAAAAGTTTGGGCAACTGCCAGCAACACAGGATAAGCTGTAAATGCAGAAGCGAAAGGACCTGCACCAGGAGTACCGCCGGCAGCGCTACCACCACTGAAGTCGAAGTTAGCAGCCGTAAAGGTTACAGGTGTTCCACCTGAAGCAGTAATAGCCGCTCTCAGGAAAACAACGTGCGCATTCTCATGGTCTCTGATAACGGTCAGTGCTGCACGATCTGCAGCGGAGGCAGAAGCGGCTGCAGCTGAAGAAACCGCTTGCTTATAAAACTCAGACTCAAGGTATTCGAGCGTAAGTGCAAATTGTAAAACATCCAACACATCGGCGGGTGTTTGACCATAAGCTTTTTTAAACATGCTGCCCATAGCGAAAGGCACAGCAGCTGTTGCCAGAACTTTGCCAATTGTAGCAAAGCGCTGCATTGCATTTCTGCGGGTGTCGAGCCGGTCGTATACTTCCGGGTCAACCTGTTCGATTTCGGTTAATATATTCTTGAGGTTCATTATTATGATTTTTAAGAGGTGGGAAGATTGTTTGCGTTGATTTTTGTTTTGATGTAAGTACCTGCAATAGCCAAAACATCTTTTGGCATCAAGGCACCATCAAGCGCGTTTGCATTGTTAGCACCTAAAGGAGCCAGAGAAGCGAGGTCTGCAAAAGATCCCGGTGTGATTAGCTCACGTACGAGTGCTGCGTGTCTTGCTTCAACCGAAACGATCTTACCTGCGATTAACAGAAAATCTGTGCTTGTAAGTAACTTACCTGCACCATTATACGCAGCAACGCCCAAATCTTCAAATGCTTTGGCAGCACCTAGAACACTTGCACGATTGGTAAAATTGATAGAAGAAAAATCAACTTCTAAGGCTTTGATTGCATTACTTCCCAAAGCGGCTTTAAAAAACTCGCGATGTGCCACCTCGTGGTCACGGATGTCTTTCAAAAATTCAGCTTCTATCGCTGGCATACTTGCATATGGGGTAGCCATTACCTGGATGTAGAATGCGGCTTCCAGTTGCTCAAGAGCATACGCATAATTCAGTACGCCAAAATCGCCGCTGCCGAGGTTTACCTCAGTGCTTGGAAAAAACGGGGCGTCTTCTTCTTTACCACACGCTGTGCTTAACAAAGCCGCCGAAGCCGCTGTTCCGGTAAATAAAAGAAAATTACGGCGATTGACACTCTGCTGCAGTAGCGATTTTTCCTTGCCGTTTTTTTGAACAGCTGATTGCGGATCCATAGTTAATTGTTTAAAGGTGAAATAACTGTTTAGGGGTTACTTACGTGAATAAATGTGAACCAGTTTTTTTTCTGGTTGCCAAAATAATGTAAGGCGTGATAAACCCTGCAATTTTCATTCATTTATTTTTAAAGCCTTAACAAACCTTTTTATTTGCTTTATCCTAATCTTTGAGGCAGGTACTCCTCAACAGCTTCCCCCCGATATCCTGCAACCCAGCCCCGATTGAGGCAATACCTCAACACAAAAAAAAGACCCGTAGTTGGGTCTTGATTGGATAAATACTTTATTTAGGTCTTGATGTGGGTTTACAGCCAGCTGCCGATGAATGCGTGATTCACTTTGTTGTTACCCTGAAACTTTCTTCGCCGCCGCGCCACATCAGCGCGGTGACGGAACATGGTGACAAAAACCAATGGTATAAATACAAGCGTCAGGGGCGGTATACCCAGCATAGAAATCCACCTGCCTCCATACATATTGCGCATAGGGCGCTTGAGTCTTTCAGCAATCAGGTACATAGCCGGTACAATCAGCAGTGTCATAAAAAACGCGAAGATCAACCCGAAGATGATTGTCCACGAGAGTGGTTTCCAGAACACTGCGTTATCGCCCCCAAAAAATATCTGTGGGTTGAAGTCAGCGAACATGGTGATGAAGTTGATATTAAACCCAATCGCTAGTGGAATCAGACCCAGGATAGCTGCCAGAGCCGTAAGCAGCACCGGGATAATACGTGTTTTCCCGGCTTGTATGATTGCCTCCCGTGTTTTCATGCCCCTGCTCCTGAGTTCATCAGCAAACTCTATCACCAGGATGCCATTTTTAACCACAATGCCCGCTAGCCCCACAATACCAATACCCGTCATTACTACGGAGATCGTCATACCTGTGAGTGCAAAACCAAGCAATACGCCGATCACGCTAAACATTATCTCGGCTAAAATAATCACCGACTTACTCACAGAATTAAATTGCAGCACGAGGATAAACAGAATGAGTGCCAAAGCGATCATGAGTGCGCCGCCAAGGAAGGCGCCTGTTTCTGCCTGCTGCTCGCTTTCACCGGTTTGGCGGATAACTACGTTATCGGGTTTCTTTTTGAAGTCGGCTATATGTTGAGCAATCACCGGGTTCACGCTGGCTGGCGTGTAGCCGGTTAATACGTTAGAACGCAGTGTGATGAGTCTTTTTTGGTCTTTTCGTTTCACGCTTCCATAGGTACTTGTATAGTCTATTTTTACAAGCGACGAGATCGGAACGCTTTTCACCTGCCCGCCTGTGGCCATATCGCGGAAGGCGATGTTCATGTTCAGGAGGTCGGAAATATTCTTACGCTGCAGGTCTACATTGCGCAATTGTATCTTGTATTCATCCTCCCCTTCTTTTATTTTCGAAACTTCCCTGCCAAACAATCCAGTTCGTATGGCCATCCCAATTTGTGCAGATGAAACGCCTTCAATAGAGGCGCGCTCACGGTCTACACTAAGCGTAATTTCAGGGTTCTGAAGATCTACATCCATTTTCAGTTCTTCTACGCCGGCCACCTGTATAGAGTCGAGGTAATTTTTAAGAGATACGGCAGTTTTTGTAAGTGCGTCAAAGTCCTCACTTGCAATTTCGATGTTCACAGGTGGCTCGGTTGGCGGGCCACCCTGCTCCTGGTTTACGCTTAATTCGGCGCCGGGTATACCTTTCACAATGCTGCGTATGCTATCAAGGTAAACTGCTGTACTTTGTCCATGTCTTTTTTCAAATTCAACAAACGATACCTGTATCCGGCCGAGTTCCGGGCGGGTACTGCGGTCACCGCTTTGTGGATCCGAAGCGCCCACCCCTACATTCGAGATCACACTTTCCACTACCGGATTGTCGCTTCCTCCTTCCATGCCTAATACCTTATATACTTTTTGCTCAATGGTTTTAGTTACAGAATCAGTATAGTTCACCGAGGTGCCAGTAGGTAGCTTCAGGTATACATAAACCTGGTTGGGATCACCCTGAGGAAAGAATACCACCGGAACCCGGTTTGTCTTTGTTGCTATCATTATAGCAAACACAGAAACTAAGAGCAGCACAAATGTTCCCAGCAGCAGCCAGGCCGGCCGCCAGCCGGCAAGTGCCCAGCGAAGCGAACGCTCGTAACGGTTCATGATTGCAGGGAGCACCCGGTTTTGAAAACTATGTATCAGAGACTCGAGCACATAGCGGTTGAGTAAAACCACGAGCATTAAAAACAAGAGCAGGTTTCCGAAGAAACGAAAACCCAGAATATCGAACAGGATTCCTGCGCCTATGACCACCCAGAAAAGGGGTTTGCGAAAAATAGCGTTCTTGGGTTGCCTGGTACCATCTTCGTTATGGTTCATAAAATCCACTGCAAATACCGGGTTCATGATGAATGCAACGATCAACGACGCGGTGAGTGTAAAAATGAGCATGGTGGGCAGGTAGATCATGAATTTGCCAATGATGCCCGGCCAAAATAATAATGGAACAAATGGAGCCAGCGTGGTTAAAGTACCCGCCAGTACCGGAATCCAAACCTCGCCGGCCGCAGCCATTGCCGATTTCTCTGCCGTGAGCTTGCCTCCCGATTGAACAAAAATGCGGTGGGTATTTTCAATAACCACGATAGCATCATCTACAATAATACCCAAACCAAAAAGCAGGGCAAACAACACAATAAAATTGAGGGTCACGTGGGTACCTACAATCAGGTCAGCTGCCGGCAGAAACAGGAAGGCTAAAAACATGCTTAGGGGCACGGAGAGCGCAACAAAAAAAGCGTTGGTAACTCCCATGAAAAACATCAGTACAATAAGTACCAGCAAAAAGCCAATCACTATTGAATTCACCAGTTCGTTAAATGAGATACGGGTTTGTACACTCTGGTCGCCGGTAATAACGACTTTAAGGTCTTTTGGAAATACTGTTTCCTTCATTTCGGCAACCACTCTGTTCACATCATCTGATGTTTCAATCAGGTTCTCACCGGCACGCTTTATAATATTAAGTGTAATTACATTTTTTCCGTCGAGCCGGGCATAGCTTTCCTTATCTCTGATAGTATCCCTGATGGAGGCAATGTCTTTTAAGTAAATCGCAGCACCGTTTGTATTACGGATGATCACTTTTTCAAGGTCATAAGCTGTTTTAAACTGACCTTTCAGTTGCAGGTTACGTTTCATATTTCCTACCTCCAGCTGTCCGCCAGAAATATCCATATTCTCATATTGAACAGAGCGTGCTATATCATCGTAAGTCACCCCGGAAGATTCCATGCGCAGGTTGTCAATGTTGATCTGGAATTCTCTTTCGGGTGCACCTACAAGGTCTACGCGGTTCAGCTGAGATAGCTCTTCCAGTCGGTCCTGGAGTTCATCAGCGTATTTTTTCAGGCGGATCACGTCGTAATCGCCGCTGACGTTTACGTACATGATGGGCTGGTCAGACAAATTTACCTCCTGTACTGTGGGTTCCTGGGTCAGATCCGTCGGCAGGTCGGTCTTGGCTTTGTCTACAGCATCTTTCACTTTCTGGAGTGCAATGTCAATATCCACATCGGTTCCAAACTCCACGATGATCGCTGAGAAGTCCTGAAGGGATGTACTTGTGAGTTTGCTGATCTTGGCGCCGGTAATTCCCTTGATCTGTTTTTCAATGGGGCTGGTTACGAGGTTCTCAATATCCCGCGGAGAGTTGCCTACGTACACTGTTTGCACGTAGATGTTTGGTATAACGATGTCGGGAAATTGTTCCTTTGGCAGGGTTACAAACTGGTAGATACCTGCAAGGCTTACAAAAAGCATGAGCAGGTAAATAGAGGTTTTGTTTTTTATGCTCCAGGTTGTTGGACCGAACTTTTTAACCTTTGATGAAAATGATTTGAATGATTCCATGATGCTTGACCTTTGATGAGAATGATTTGACCGTTGATGAAAATGATTTGACCGTCGATGAAATGATGCGAATGATTTGACCGTTGATGAAATGATGCGAGTGATTCTATGATGTTTGTCTCATTGGACTGATTATAATGGCATAACCGCAAGGCTCGCTTACTCTACTCTAGTTGTGACCTGTCATAATTTATTATTGATGTAGCGTTTAAACTCGAGGCGTGGTTTTCCAAAGTTTATGAGTAAGCCAACGGGTAAACGAAGCACTTCCAGGTAATTAAGAAACTGATTGCTCTTCGCTAAATCATATTCGAAAAGTGCTTTCGTTTCAAGCAAAACCTTTTCTTTCACCAGAAAGTCAACTCTTCGCTTTCCCAGAAAGTGTGTTTCATAGTACACTTGCAACTCCATCTCGCGCTGATATGCAAGATTAATCTTATCAAATTCTATCACCAGTGCTCTCTGATAGAAGTACTCAGGGAAACCAAATCCAAGCTTGTTATGCACCCGCATAGCGCAGCCAATGACAAGTTCGGTGATATCGGAATACAGATATTCTTCCTTAATCATCTGCCTCAGTTTAACCCTCTGCAACTAACCTACAGCATCATATTGCCACAAGTGTAGCCTCATCAGTGGCATCATTATTAACACTGTACGCCAGCACAAAAAAACAAATCATTTAACATCAGTGGTCAGCAGTTGCCCCTCATACAAATTCTGAAACCCTTCCTTTACCAGCTGTTCACCGGTTTGCAGGCCGCTCTTCACTTCCAGGCGATCACCATACAGTTCGCCCACAACAACTTTGCGCTTCCGCGCAATGGTTTTATTGCCCTCCTTTGCAGCTATCATAACAAACTTTCCGCCTTCATCATTCTGAAGCGTTGCCAGCGGTATCGTTACAGCATTAGCAGTTGCATAGTCCTGTATTTTGATGATGGCTACCTGGTTCGGACGAAACTCCGGACTGCTCGGAATAGGCGCCTCTATATAAAAAGAGCGCGAACGCGGATCAATCAATTTACCTGCAATCTTTACCTTGGTTTCAATGATGCGGTTATTTGCATTAGGCAGCTCTACCCGGATGTTAGAACCCACGCCTACTTTGCCCAAATAGTTTTCGGGCACCTCTGCAACAACTTTTAAGTCGCGCGTATTTACAATCTTAATTCCACTGCCCGGCATAGCAGCAGACTGGGGACTAAAAAATTCTCCTACTCTCAGATTCATTTCTTCCACTACACCGCTCACAGGTGCATAAACATTGCTCAGGGAAAGCTGCTCCTGCACCGAAGCGATCTGCCTTTGTAGGGAAGTAACATTTACCCTGGCTGTATTCAATTGCACTTCGGTTCCAATACCTTCTTTCCATAACGCCTGCTGACGCTTCAGCAAGTCCTGCTGAAAGGCCAGTTGTGGGCGCAACTGGTCTACCTGAGTACGCACGAGCGCATCATCGAGCTTTACCAGTAATTGACCCTTTTTTACATTCTGCCCTTGTGAAACGTATACCGCACGTACCTGCCCGCCCTGCCCGCGTGGCGACACATAGCCTATAGCATCGGCTTCGATACGACCCTGCAGATCTACATAATGTGTGAAGTTGTCCTGTCCAATTGTTTCCAGGGCAACCAGTTTGGGCTTCGCAACCGCCGACGTATCCAGTTTAGCAATGTCTGCCTCAAGCTTCGATATCTTAACACTAAGGTCAGTCTGGTCTTTCTTCATATTCTGCAACTCTACCTTTTTGTCATTCAGGGCAGCTGCTCCATCCTTTTTACCACCACTGCAGGCAACAGCAATGATGCTTATTAAAAGAAAACAAAGAATATTTTTTTTCATGATGTATAGTTTAAGTTTTTTACTGATCCTATTGGAGTTTGCCAAGTGCAGAACGATAGCCGATCCTGGCAATGGTGGCACTGTACAAAGCATTGAAATAATTGAATTGCGCGGTTTGAAAATCGCTGTCTGCCTGGAGCACTTCGAATGAACTTCCCAGTCCCTGCTCAAACTTCAGCTTCGTGGTATTGTACACCCTTTGCGCGAGTTGCTGATTGCGCTCCTGAACATCGAGATTATAAAGAGCGCTTTTTAAACCCTGGAGAGAAGCGGTCTGCTGGAAGTCGATTGCCTGCTTAACATTGATTATTGTATTATCAATTTTATCAACGCGCAACTGTGCCTGTACCGTCCGGTACTTTCGCTGAAAGCCATCAAAGAGGGGAACGGATACGTTGAGCCCGATGTAAGAACTTTTCAGCCAGCGCGTATCCTTGTCTGTGAAAAACTGCTGACCCTGGCCATTAATGGAATAGTTACCAGACAACGCTGCGGTAGGAAGGGCAGCCAGCCTGTTACGCTTTACATCAAGTAACTGCAGTTCCTTGCTCACTTCCAGTGTACGGATCTCCGCACGGTCTTCGTAGGCAAAAGCGCTTTCGAGCAAACCTTCCTTGATGGTTTCAGTAGAAAGATTTTCCTGCAGAACCACTGTGTCCTGCTGCGAAACACCCAATGAAAATTTGAGGGCTGCATAAGAAATGTTCACCCCATTATCAACGATGCTCCGGGTTGTATTCAGGTTGTTTAACTGAACCTGAACACGGTCGAGGTCCAGGCGCTCAGCGAACCCGTTCTTAAACATGATTGAATCATCGCGATACAATTTTTCCAGCCGTTTGATGCTGGAATCGAGGAACTGCAGTTGCCTTTCTGCAATCAGAATTGCATAGTAGCGCCTGTACGCAGAATCTTTTATCCTTTCCTTTGTTTGCTCCAACAAGGCAGATGATAAACTCAAGGACGCTTTGCGGGCCTGCAGCCCTACAAAAACGTCCGGCTGAAAAAGTAACTGCTGCACTGTAGCTCCTGCCAGAAGGTTCCAGGGTTGCTGAAAACTAAAGGGAATAAGTATAGGCTGCGGCACATTCGTTGACTGTGGTATCAGGTTCTGGTCTTTTAGAACGTTGTATACGTTGGCGTCGGATTGCGGAAAAAGTACCTGTGGCAATTTAACGTAGTACTGTGCACCGACATTGGCAGAAACCTGAGGGAACACCCTCCCGAAAATTTCTTTGTTCTGTGCTTCCTGGATGCGGTAGTCGATAGCGGCATTCTTGACTTCAATAACATTTTTGTAGGCGAGTTCGACGGCCTGCTGCACCGTTAATTCGTACTTCTGTTGACACCAGGCACCTCCTCCCGACAGTAGTAAAACAACAGCAAGTGAAAAGATTTTCGATTTCATTACCCTTATTTTTTGATTCGTTGATTTTTATATTTCAGTATAAGCTTAACGCCTTTTGCGGTGGCTATCCCGTACAGGAAGTGCTCAACCAATTGTTGCTCAATTTGCACAACCTGTGTGCGATGGGTCGGGAAAACGTCTTTGTTGAAAGCGAGCATGATGCTATGGATGCGGTACCTGCTCAAAATGTCTATATCAATCTCACTGCGATACAAGCCCTCGTCAATACCTCTAGCAATATTGGCTTTGATCATTCCAAAGAGGAAGTTGTTCTTGAACTCCTTAAACTTGTTAAACGTAACCTGGTGGTATTTCTCCATGTCGAAAAGCACGGAAGGATTCATGTTTGCAAACATTTCCTGCACCCTGTCATAGGCAAGAAAAACCTCATGCATAGCGTTATCGGCCGCTTCTTTTTCGGCGCAGCAGTGTACCTTATTGCATTCCATCACACTGGAAAAAACCGCGTCTACCAGTTCATCCTTGTCTACAAAATACTGGTACAACGTTTTCTTCGACATCCCCACCTGGGCTGCTATATCGTCCATCGACACAGAGCGAAGACCGTAGCTGTTGAACAACTCATCAGACTTCTGCAATATCCTTTCTTTTGGCTCCATAATTATGTCGGCAAAACTATGGAAACTTTGGATGTAGTTATAGTTTCCAACATTAATTCTGTGTGAACACCCCTTTTTCAGGGATGGACGGAAAACCTAACTTTACCTTATGAGTACAGCATCGAGCGAACCAGAACCGGCTATAGGGTTTACACTAAGCAAATTGGTCCAATATTTTTTACAGGGCTTACTTGTGCTGGCGCCAGTGGTTATTACAGCCTACGCTATCTACTGGATCGTATCTTCCATAGATAGCCTCATACCCATCTTTACCACCAAAGATGCCAGCGGCAGGGTATACGTTCAAAACTACGGGCTGGGTTTCCTGATAGTAATCGCTGCCATTTGTCTGACCGGTTATTTCAGTTCTTTCTTCATCAAACTGAAGATGTTCAACCTAATTGACAGCCTGCTTGAAAGAACGCCAGGCATACGCTTCATCTATTCAACCGTAAAAGACTTTTTTGAAGCATTTGCAGGTGAGAAGAAAAAGTTTAACCGCCCTGTGCTCGCCAATATCGACGACAATGATGTTTGGAGGCTCGGGTTCATTACCCAGGAAAATATGAAAGAGTTTGGGTTTAGCGGATACGTAGCCGTTTACATACCGGCCGCTTACTCGATCGCCGGAAATGTGTACCTGCTTCCTCAGGCGCGGGTGAAAGCAGTAACTAATTTAACTGCCACGGAAGCCATGAAATTCGCCATTAGTGGTGGGGTTGCACACACTGATAGTTAACCATGACTAGCAACTGCACGTGCATGATTTCTTAGCTTCTGTTCACTGTTCTTAGCTCCCCTTGCATCATGAAAGTTTTGCTGACTTTTCTTTTTGCCTTTGCCACGTACACAGCATCTTGCTGGGGCTTCTTTGCCCATAAGAAGATCAATTACCAGGCAGTTTTTTTACTGCCACCGCAGATGATGTTGTTTTACAAAAGCAATATCCTGTTTCTTAGCGAACACGCGGTTGACCCCGATATGCGCCGCTATGCGCTTACCAACGAAGCGCCCCGCCACTACATCGACCTCGATCATTATGGCCCCTACCCCTACGACTCCCTGCCCCGGGGCTGGAATGCCGCAGTCGAAAAGTTTGGTGAAGACAGCCTGGAGAAATATGGCATTGCACCCTGGTGGATACAAACTATGCACCGCCGGCTTGTAATCGCATTTAAAGAAAAAAACCGCACAGCTATTTTAAAGTTGTCGGCTGATATTGGGCACTATATCAGTGATGCCCATGTGCCCCTCCATGCAAGCAGCAACCACAACGGCCAGCACACCGGGCAACACGGCATTCATGGGTTTTGGGAAAGCAGGATACCCGAGATGCTGGCAGAAACTGAATGGGATTTTTTTATTGGCAAGGCAGCCTACCTAAAATCGCCGGGCGAGTTTATCTGGCTCCGCGTGCTGGAGAGCGCAGTTGCTGCTGATACCGTGTTGCAGGTGGAAAAGTCGCTTACGATGCAGTTTCCGCCAGATAAGAAATATGCCTTCGAAAATCGGAACGGTAAAATCACCAGGCAATATTCCGCAGCTTTTGCCAGGGCTTATGATGCACAATTGAAAGGAATGATTGAACGCAGGATGCGGCAGTCGATTGAAGCGGTGGCTTCATTTTGGTACTCTGCCTGGGTTGATGGTGGTCAACCCGACCTTTCCAGTCTCACAGCGGCTCCGCTGTCTGAACTGGAACGGAAAGAGTATGAAGCCTTACAACAAGCCTGGCGTACGGCGCCTATAAAAGGAAGAGCGCATTAGCTGTATTCCTGCACGCATCCCCTTCCAAAATGATTGCTCACGGGGAAGCGTCTTATTTCCACGCCTCATTTCCCAGTTCCGCGCCTACAGGAATCCACAATTACTTTTCCGCGGGACGATGAATCCAATTGGACTTAGATTAGAATATTTACCACACTTTTGCAACTTATATGTTACACATGAACCTGAATGCGAGTAAAGAGCCCAAAGCAACGGCAGGCGTTATGTTGCACAATTTCAATGCCGGCCCGTCAATACTTCCGCGGGAAGTGTTTGAAGAAGCAAGCAGGAGCATTCTCGATTTTGAAGGTACCGGGCTATCAATACTGGAAATCGGCCACCGCACAAAACTATTTGAACGTGTGATTGACGAAGCAGTTGCTCTAATGAAAGAACTGATGTTTCTGGACGCCGATCATGAGGTGTTGTTTCTGCACGGCGGTGCTTCCACCCAGTTCTTTCAGGTACCAATGAATTGTTTGCCCTTAAATGGAAGTGCCGCCTATACGGACACAGGCGTTTGGGCATCAAAAGCTATCAAGGAAGCCAGGCTGTATGGCAACGTAGATGTTGTGTGCAGTTCAAAAGATAAAAATTATAATTACCTGCCGAAGGAGTTTAGCGTTCCCGCATCTTCGTCCTACCTGCATGTAACCTCCAATAACACTATATATGGAACGCAGTGGCCCAACATGTCGCTGTTTTACAACCGGGGAGTACCTCTTATTGCAGACATGAGCTCAGACGTATTGAGCAGGGTGATAGACTTCAACGCCTTCGACCTTATCTATGCCGGTGCACAAAAAAACATTGGTGCGGCAGGGGTCAATATTGTGGTGGTGAACAAGAATTTGCTCGGCAAGGCAGATCGTCCGCTGCCCACCATGATGGATTACCGCAATCATATTGAAGCCGGCTCCCTGCTAAACACACCACCCGTGTTTGCTATCTATTTGTGCATGCTCACCCTTCGTTGGTTAAAAAGTGCGGGTGGAGTGAAAGCCATAGAGCAGCGTAACAACGAGAAGGCTGATCTGCTTTATAATACTATAGATGGGTGTCCGCTCTATAAAGGGTCAGTAGCCCGCGAAGACCGCAGTAAAATGAATGCCTGTTTTAATATTGAAGATGCTGTCGTTGAAAAGGAGTTTCTACAGCTCTGCGAGAGGGAAGGTATGGTGGGTGTGAAAGGTCACCGGTCTTCCGGAGGATTCCGTGTTTCTATGTACAATGCACTTCCACTGGAAAGTGTTGTAGCTATTACAGACCTGATGAAACATTTTGCCGCAAAAAACTAGGTCTCCAGAATTCGAAGTCCAGGCGATACCATCAAACGGGCACACGCGAAACAATTAATTTTACGCTTCATTTTCCAAACACGGCATTATTATAATGGCAAGCATTCAACCTTTTAGAGCCTTACGTCCTTACCAGGAATATGCCGCGCAGGTGGCTTCCAAACCATACGACGTATTAAATTCAGAGGAAGCAAGAACCGAAGCAGCAGGCAACCTCCTCTCTTTTTTACATGTAACAAAAGCTGAGATCGACCTTCCGGCAGACATAGATATCCATTCAAAGGAGGTATACGCAAAGGCCGCAGACAACCTCCAGCATTTTATAAAAAATAAAATCCTGTTTCAGGAGGAGAAGGCTTGTTATTACATCTATGAACTGGGATGGAAGGGTCGCACACAAACGGGGCTGGTGTGTGTTTCTTCTGTAGACGACTATTTCAATAATGTTATAAAAAAGCACGAATTTACCCGTCCTGAAAAAGAAACAGACCGCATCGAACATATGCGTGCCATTGCTGCACAGACGGGCAATGTATTCCTGGCTTGCAAGGACAGCAAGGAGCTGAATGATGTTTTTGACCACTGGAAGAAAGGCAATGCAGCGGAATATTCGTTTACTGCCGGTGATGGGGTAAGTCATACCATCTGGGTAGTAGATGCCGTGGCAACCATTGATATCATCTCCAATCTTTTTAAAGAAAAAATTCCATCTACCTATATTGCCGACGGACATCACCGTGCGGCCTCTGCCGCAAAGGTCAGTCAGTTACTGCCCGAAGCGCCCGGGGCCAGTTATTTCCTCACAACCATTTTCCCTGCTAACCAACTGGCAATTCTTGATTACAACAGGCTGGCGAAAGACCTGAATGGTTTGAGCAACGATAGCTTCCTGCAAAAACTAGCTACCAGGTTTATAGTTAACAAAAAGGAGAAAGCCTTTTCCCCACCTTCCTTACACAGCTTCGGAATGTTTCTGAATGATCAGTGGTATGAGCTTGTTGCCAGAGAAGGCAGTTTCCGTTCAGACCCAATCGGAATACTCGATGTTACCATATTACAGGAAAATGTTCTTGATGAAATACTTGGAATCAGCGATCCGCGGACAGATACACGTGTAGATTTTGTGGGAGGTATCCGCGGGCTGGCCGAACTGGAACAAAGAGTCAAGAGTGGCGCCGCCCAGGTTGCCTTCAGCTTGTACCCTGTTAGCTTGCGGCAATTGTTTGATATCGCTGACAATGGAGCAGTGATGCCTCCCAAAAGCACCTGGTTCGAACCCAAATTAAGGGACGGACTGTTAACCCATCTCTTGCGGTGAGGAGGGTAAAACTTTGTTATTTTAAGGTTGCAAAAAGTTGCGGGCCTCATTTTTACTTTTAATTTGAACAATGAAAAAAGCATTTTTATACTTGTTTCTGCTTGCTTCGCTTGGGTCTGCAGCCCAGTCAACGGAGCAATCTGCTCAGGAGTCCGCAAGGTCATTCATGCGTGCGGGAGATTTTGACAACGCTGTAATTGTGCTCACGCGCGCGCTGCAAGCGGATGGTAGTAACCTTGAACTTCAGAAAGACCTGGCTCTGTCTTATTATTATAAGCGCAACTACGCAAAGTCACTTGAAGTGGCGGAGAAGATGCTTGACCGGAATGATGCTGATATCCAGGTTTACCAAATAAGCGGCAATGTGTACAAGGCGCTGGAAGAAGTAAAGGCTGCAGAAAAACTTTATAAACGAGCCCTTAAAAAGTTTCCCAAAAGTGGAGCGCTCTATAGTGAATATGGAGAATTACTTTGGGCAAACCAGGAGCCTGAAGCAATTCAGCTGTGGGAAAAGGGAATAAAAGAAGATCCCTCTTTTGCAGGCAATTACTATAATGCAGCACTCTATTACCATAAAACAAAAGATAAGGTTTGGAGCCTTGTGTATGGCGAAATCTTTGTGAATATGGAAAGCCTTACAGAACGGGCTACCGCCATGAAAGGCTTACTGCTGGAAGGTTATAAGGAAAAACTGTTTGCCGATGCGGATCTGATGGCCGGCAGTGAAAAAAAGGGCGAGTTTGCTAAAGCCTACCTGCAAACAATGAACAAACAAACTTCTTTACTAGGTAAAGGAATCTCTGCCGATATGCTCACCGCACTACGCACCCGTTTTATACTGGACTGGTATAAGTCTTATGGTTCACGGTTTTCATTCCGCTTATTCGATTACCACCAGCAACTGATTCGGGAGGGAATGTTTGAAGCTTATAATCAGTGGTTGTTTGGAACGGTTGAAAACCTGCCGGCTTATGATATTTGGACAAAAACGCATCCGCAGGCATACACTAAATTTATCCAGTTTCAGCAGAACCGGGTGTTCAAGATGCCCGCTGGACAATACTACCAGTAGGCAATGAAATAGCTTAACCGCCAGCCCTTGTTTATCATAACAGGGGCTTTTTGTTTGCTAAACCTATGTCATATAATGAGAAACGGGTTCCACCATGGTGAAAGAAGGAGAACGGTGATTAGTCATCTGCACAAGATTCTATCCTTGACTGGCAGCAACCACGTTGCAGTTTTACTTTTTGTTGCGCGTCAGAGCGTATGTTTTGTGAGCAAGCTGTAAACGAGAGGATGTGATCGGTTTACAGAGAAGGTATCTCGATATCGCAAGCGAGAAGTGATTAGTAACGACGATCGCGACTTCCGCCGCCACCGCCCCCGAAGCCACCCCTGTTGGCGCCACCGCCACTACCACCCCGGTAGCCACCGCCTGATCCGCCCGAGTTGTTCCGCTCGTCGGCTTCCTTTACTACCAGGGGCTTTTTGCCCAGCGAGATGTCGTTGAGGTGTTCAATTGCATCCTTCCCGTCCTGGTCGTTCTGCATTTCAACAAATCCAAAACCCCGGCTCTTGCCTGTCTCCCTGTCGAGTGTGACTTTAGCAGAGATCAAAGGACCAAATTTTTCAAAAATCTCCACCAGTTCATCGTCATACAAATCATACGGAAGGCCTGCAACAAACAATTTCATACTGCTATTTATTCAGCAAAAGTAAGCAAGTTTGTTCCGGGTTATTCCCCCTTTTCTAAGAAGCCTGAAACAATAAAGCAAATGGTTACAATGGCAGGTTCCTGTTTGGTGTGTTACCGCTGCGAGCACGTTTCAAGCTCTTTACCCTCTGGTCATAGATAACTTATTAATCATACCTTCTGTTTACCACTTCTTTATAGCCAGGCGCAATTTTGACCAGAACGCATTATCGAAACTTGACGGTCCAGCCACCGAAGTGCCGGCGTCGTTTCCGTGCCTTACTACCACCAGGTCGAGGCTTGGTACGACGTAAATTTTCTTGTCGTCTTTGCCAAGCGCCATCAGCATGTCTGCCGGTGCATCGGGATTCATAGAACCCGCAAAAACAGTCTGTATGGAGGGTAGCATGAAAGATGTCTTTCCGTTGAGCCACCACAAATAACCATAGGATCGGTTGAAGTTCTGAGAGGTATTGACCATGGCGTTGAAGTAAGCAGCATCGGAAAGAAGTGGCTTATCTCCCCATGCTCCCTTATGTGCAGTAAGTAAACCAAACCGCGCCATGTCGCGGGTATTGAGCCACAAGACGCCGTTGAGCCAGGAGGCGTTCTTCATTCCAACAGGTGTAGCCAGCCGGGTTTGAGTGTACTGGCTGAACGTCATCCCAGTAGCTGCAGCAACAATGGTTTGAAGTAAACGATAAGGGGCATTGTGGTACGCCCACCGGCTGCCAGCGTCAATTTTATAAGTAAGACAGGATGGAATGCTGCAGTTGTCGTCGGGCACATTATCTTCAAAACCAGTGGTCATCGTCAAGTGGTGCCGAATGGTTACCAGGGCTTCTTTGTCGGGAGGCAGGCTTGTCCAACCGCTCCCCAGGTACTGCGCTGTTCTATCATCAAGCTTCAGCTTGCCTTCCTGTTGCGCCATACCAACGAGAAAAGCAGTAACACTTTTGCCGGCACTGTTGATAGGATATTTTGTGTTTGCATTCCAGTTGTTCCAATACTTTTCGGTTACAATCCGTCCTTTATGAAGTATAATCAATCCGTAGCCGTTGGTTGTCCCGGCATACTCAATAGCTTCGTTCAACTTGCTTACATCCCACCCCAGGGCAATCGCGGAAGTTGATTCCCATTCGTCGCCGGTGGCCGGTGGAAAATAAGTTGGGGTAGTTTCGGGGATGCTAGGTGGAGGGGGCTCTTGCTTCTTGCAGGCGGTGAACAAACAAGCAAAAGCAATGATGAGGGTACGCATGTTTTGGATTTGAACCGTAAGATGCAAACAAAACAGGGAAGTTTAAAGCCAGGTGATAGTTTTCTTCACCCGCCACCCTTACCGCCTGATGCCTGTCAATTTCAAAAAAATTCCATACCCCTGATATCAGGAACTGTAAATCCTTGCGAATAGGAGGGTATAAACTGGCTTAGTTTTTATGATAGTAACAGAGGTAAATCACACAATTATGAGAAAGCAACTGACCGTTATTTTGTTAGGATTCTTTATACTGCTATCTATGCAAGGCTTGGCACAGGCAGATAATGAGAAAATAGCAGCCACTCAAAAGCAAATACAAAAAGATCAAAGAAGGGCCGACAAACTCGCCAGCAAGGCAAAAAAGCAGGAAAGAAAACGAGAGCGCCATGAAAATAAAATGCAGCGTAAAGAAAAGAAGCGAGAAAGAAAATTAAATAGCATCGAACGCGGACAAAGAAAGTTAGAGGATTTGAGAAAAGATAGTACCCGGTCGGGTGCTTCCATTTACTACTTGCCTGCTGCTTCTATTCACGCGAATGTATCAGTTGCTGCAGCCTTTAATTTTAAAAACCAAACCTGTTTTTTAAAAGCGGAATCAGAAAGCTAACGGTTTTCATCAATTGTTTCAATTCAAACAGTATCCACCCGGGTACTTTTTTTATGCCTGTATCATTCTTTCCCCCGGCTGGTTTCGATCAGGCAGCTACGGCTGGAAGTTTATTAAAACGGTGAATAAAGAAAATGCACAGCAACACAATCAGCCCGCAACAAAATCCAAGCAGCGGCGCCGGGAAAATATGGAGCGCCCAGCCGGTAATAAATGCTCCCAAAATTCCTGAAAAATTAATCAGGGCCATGTAGGTTGTAAACTGCGATCCTTCAATTGGCACTCTGCAGAGTGTCATCAGTATCGGGAAAGCTGCTACACTAAACAAAGGATCAGCAATATTCCACATCAATATGCCGGACACAGCCACGGCCTTTATAGACCATAAAAAAGAAAGGGCATTAAAAACAAAAAGGAAGCCTGCCATCACCCACATCAGCTTCAACTGCAAATTGAGCACGCCTACCCGGTCGGCAATTGTTCCGCCGGTAAGTACTACTGCAAAAACAATCAGGCTCCCCCATCCGCCCTGCAATACAGACAGTTCCTGATCGGGGTAATGGAGTACTTTGATCATATAAAAAGTATAAGATGAAGCAAACACACTAAAGCTAAAATACAGGACAGCTATAATACCAAAAGTGGTCAGGCTTTTATGCTCAGTGATGCCTCTCCACAGGATAACGAACAGGGTTCGGATCTCGATAGGCGGGGTTGCGGGTTTAGCCCTGGTGTTTTTCCTAAACTGTGGCAGCAGCGGATCAGCTCTATCAAGTTTGATAAAAAATGTAAGGATAGTGAAAAAAAGCAGCAGACCCGACTGTGTTAATACGGCTGTTCGAAAGCTATAGCGGTGCATGATGTAAGCAAGTGCGGCAGCACCGAACGACACACCGAGCAACAGACCGCCCCGCATAAATGCATTTAATTTACTGCGTTCATTCACGGGCACTACTGAGATGGCCATCGCGTCAACGCTGGCGTCCTGAACAGAGGCGAACAGGCTATGCGTGAAAAAAACCAGAGAGAGCAGGGGCAGCTGGGCTATGGGATTGGTAACAAAAAGCAACGAGAGCGAAGCCAGGAAAGCTGCTGCCTGCGTGAGTACTACCCAGTGCTTCCGGTGACCGATAATTGAAAACTGGTACTTGTCGATGAATGGCCCCCAGAAAAATTGGATGATCCAGGGAAATCCAACAATGCTTACAAAAGTTCCAATTCCGGATGAACTAATTCCTTCCTGAAGCAAGTAATTGGCAAGGGCAGTGAGGGCAAAACCCGAGGGGATACCCTGCATAAAATACAAATAAAAAAAGGTCAGGTACCTCAGGCGAGGGCTTTCGTTCAGCGGAGGCAGGTATGCCATCTTGTTTGTTTTATACCGAGACAAGCTCTGTTTGGTGCAAACATATGGTTGCATTCAGCAGCTACGTATCGACAAACAAAGCAACCGATTGTTGTCCCAGACCAATTTAAAGAAAATTAAATTGCAAGAAATGGCAGTTTTTATTTACACAGCTTCGGGTTTACGGCAAAAAAAAGCAGCCCTGAAGGCTGCTGCAATTAGCAGTCAGGCATCAAATCTCACCGCTCCTACTAATAAAACCCTGCCCGCCATCACTGGAGTTCCGGGAATCTCTGTTGGTGCTGTCTGTTGATCCATGATCCTCCGAATCTGTTTCATCTTCAGCCGATTTACTGTTCGAAGATCCACCGTCATTATAAACAACCTCCTGCAATGCTTCACGATGGGTTGGTACGGAAGAGCCGGGCGCACCCGTGTCTACACTTGCTTTACCTGGAAATAACTCACTTCCCAGAGCGACATTATCATCCCCTGCCTTATTCTTCCGGCGGTTACGATACAGATTTTCTTCATTAAAATGGGGAGTGGAGTAGAAATCTTCCGTCCCAGCTGCGGTCAGACCCCCTGCACCCAGTCCGCCAAATACATTTCTCGTATTAGTTTCGTCATCTGTACTGAAGCGATCTTCATTGTATTCTGGCAGGGCCAGCAACTGTTCTGCTGTTATACCTGGTAGCACCACGTCATCATCACTTTCATGCAATTCTGCAATGCCAATCGGAACGAGCACTTCCCTCTCCTCCAGGTCGTACTCATTATCCTCAGTATCTACCACTATATAGCGCACTTTTCGACTTTCATAATCAAAGATCAGCTCTTCCACTTCCCCCAACCTTTTGCCTCCGGAGTCCTTCACATCCCAGCCCCTGATATCCGACTGACCATCGGAAATTTCAAAATCACTGTCGCTTAACTTTTGTAACCTGGTATTCCGATTATTATCCATAAAAACAATTTTAGATTTTAAAAGATGATATCTCTGAAAACAATTTCAAGAAGACTTTTTTTGCCGTCCATTACGTACAACGATCTCTACCCGCCGGTCTTGCTGCATTCCCTGATCCACGCTGCTGGTTGCTGAAGGCTTGGCTTCCTGAATTGCGTTTACGGACACGCGCTCAGCAGCTATGCCATGCTTTACCAGCCATGCTTTTACAGCTGCTGCTCTTTGTGCCGCCAACTCCTGGTTGTGCGCGGCACCATCTTGTGAACCGGTGTATACATAAACCCGCAAAGCACCATACTGATGCCGTTTGTCGATAGAATGAAGAACCTGAGTTAAATTTTTTTCAGCCTCAGGGCTCACGAGAACCCCTCCTTCGGCAAAAAGAAATGCTTCATTCATTCCGTAGATACTGTAGTCTGGTGTGCTTCTTATGCTGACGTCTGCATTAGGAACCTCATCATACTGAACAGCGGAGGTATTAAAATCGATCCCATCCCATCCTGCTATTACATTGTTCTCTGTAGTTGCAGCATTATTGTCCCCGGTATTGGCGCTCGCATTTACCTGCGCGCTGCCAGCCTTCGCGGTGGTTTCGCTCTTATTAGAAAAGAATACGATCAGGGCTACCACCCCCGCCGCCAGCAGCAGCCATGCGAGGTACGACGTCTTCCTGCTAGGTTGATCAATTACTGTTGCCATGAATATCTGGTTAATCAATACGAATAAACGCTGTGCTGGAGGTCGGATTTGCGGTAGAAGCAAAAAGCGTTTTCATCAGACGAACTGAATGAGAAACGCTTTTTGCAAATTTGAGAAGGCTTTAGTACTTAGCGAATGTTCTGATTATCGCCAGTGTTTCTCCGATCACTAAAGTCATCGGCATCATCATCGCTCCTGTCTATGTCAATTTCAGAATTTCTCACTGTATCTTTTACCACCTGATCGTGTTCAGATACAGTCTTACTTATTCTGATCTCTTCTACCACCCTGGCTTCTTTATTGACTACCGGTACTTCCGCCCTTTCAGTAAGCTCTATATCCTGGTCACGGAAAGCAGACTGGTCGCTGTCCGTAAGGGGTCTGTTCACAGCCTGGCGGTCGATTTGAATATGTTCTTCCCGCAGGCGAACACTTTCCTCAACCGGCTTTTCTACAATGCGGCTGCGTACCCGCACCTTTCCACTTTCAACCTCACGCTTTCCTACATTAAGTTCCTCGCTTACCCGCGAAACAGTATCACTATCTTCTCCTGTACGTGTATTGCCGGCATTCATGCCCGAATGGGTTGAGTGAGAATCCTCGTCAACGTCCACAGCGCCATACTCATCCAGGATTTCAGCCGCCCGCTCCGCATCACTTACGGTGGAAGCATGCACAGTTACAACAGAATAACCACTATTGCCCATTCTTGAATAACGGTCTGCATCATCACCATCACCGAACAACGACTTGAAAAACCGGGTGATCCCATTCTCGCTGTCGCGGTCTGTACTCGCCGAACTCTCTTCAGCGCTGCGCTTCGATACATCGATGTTGCTGCGGGATATGCCCATGTTTTCCAGGTTCCGCACTGCTTTTTCAGCATCTTCCATATGCTGAAAAACCCCTACTACTGTTTGATTCATAACGCCTCGTTTTATATGATTAGTAAAATTTATGTGTGACTGTTGAATGTCAGAGCTTGATTCGTTCAATCTCCACTGTTTCTTTAAGCAGCGTAATTTGTTGGAGGTGAGGAATCTCTGTCTTTGTTTTGATCATATGAATCTCTTCTAAAACCTCATAGCGCTTCTCTACTACCAGCACTTCGCGCACTACCGGTATGATCATGTTGTCGCCTTCGTACCTGAGCGAGGGATGCTGTGCGAGCAATTCTTTTTTACCCGGCACCCGCTCAATGTGATAACCTTCCT
>JBGTIL010000067.1:0-2066 GCA_041745695.1 Chitinophagaceae bacterium
AAGTGCAGTCTCAAAATCATTCCGGTTAGCAACTACAGGCACGACCTGCCGTATACCCTCCCCGTGCCACCTTCACCAAACCTCAACACAGATCAAAGTATTCTTCTTTATCCTTCCACCTGTCTATTTGAAGGAACGATCTTAAATCATGGCCGTGGAACCTATTTTCCCTTCACCATTTTAGGAAGCCCATTACTGAAAAACAAATTTTCGTTTTCATTCACGCCGGTAAGCATTGCAGGAATGAGCGAAGCACCACTCCATATGAACGAGGTTTGCTATGGCATCGACCTCAGAGACTTGAACACAGACTCTTTACGCAACACGCGCAGAATAAACCTTTCGTTGATGATGGACCTCTACAAAGCCTACCCTCTCAAAGAGAAATTTTTCGACAGAAGCCAGAGCAACCAGATGGGTAACATAGACGGCCTCGCAGGTACATCTCAATTTAAGGAGGACATCATTGCAGGTAAAACCGTCAAACAGATACAGGACTCCTGGGAGCCGCAACTCGGGCAATACAAGAATATGAGAAAAAAATACCTCTTATATCCGTGACGTTGACAACACACATTTCCCGCCGGAAGAACTATTCAGGAGGAAGTTTGTCCATGATGCTACAAAAGCTCTTTTTTACTGATCTGTAATTCTTTCCAGGACGTAGTTCCGTCTGCTTCTCTCGTAAACACAAGGCTAAAGTCTTCCTGAATAATTATTTCTGCGGTAGTAAACACCAGGTTACCAGCAAGGAGGTGTCCTCCGATCACAGAACCTGTGTTACTGCTGACACTAATGTGAATATGGGAACCATGTACTGACAGGGTTCCGGTAAGGCTGACAATTTCAAAGGCGCCTGTTTCTTGTTGACCCTCCGGCTGATTGGCGTAGCGGATATTGGTAGCACTTAAGCTGCCCACGCCGCAGCAGATCCATCCTGCCGCAATCCCCTGCTCCAGTACAAACGACTGTATACCTTCCCGCAGGTCAGTGCCAGGCATCAGCCTAAACGCATGCGTTTTTATCATATCAATATCCCCAAAGAGAAGTGCGTTTTATTGGTTAGCGGCTCTGTCTGCTGAGCATCAATCCAGGTCTTATTGCTGATGTTTATACAGGAGACAAGTGTTGTTTAAAACCAAATTGAGGTTGCGTGATGCTCACAAAGTGCCTGTAAAAGGTATTGCAAATTGATTTAAAAAAAGAGGAAGATTTGACCATGCACTGCGGCAAAAATCCTGACTATCCTTCAAGGTGAATAGAAAATACAATCATGCGCGACTGGATCTTGTCTATTACGTTAGAGTATTTCAATTTCTCGTCGCGGCTGTGCAGGTTACCCAACCCGTTACTAAACTTTATCTCCGGCGAAAAGATAAAACTCTTCGAATAGAAGTGAAAGCCGATTCCACCCTCAACACCAAAATCAGATTTACCAATTTTGATCATGTCGTCTGCCTTGCGGGCCTTGGCATTGGAGGCCAGGTCGAAATCAAGTTTACCACCGCCCAGCATGTACACCCGGAAATTGCCGATCCTGTCTGACCTGAATTTGAGCTGCAAAGGGAAAGCAACAATCACAGATTCTACTCTCTTCTCTGTTTCTGTTCCCAGGTCGCGGTCTTTAAAACGCAGCTTGTAAGAAATGGCCCTGTCGGTAAACATCAGTTGAGGATTAATGCGGGCTTCGAACCGATTGGAAAGCCTTGCTGTAGCGGCAAGGCCGAGGGCGAAACCACCTGAGTTCAGCGGCTCAGCTACCATAATACTATCCTGCTGCAGGAACCGGCTGCTCAGGTTAGATTGAAACCTGCTCGTGCTCATCGCCAGGGTGATACCAAAATAGTAGGGCTTATAGTCGTGCTCTTCCATATACATTTCCTTTTGTGCAAAGGCAGTAGAAGAGAATAAAAGAATTAAAGAAAAAGTGAATACCGTAGTTTTCTTAGCTACAACTTTCTGCCAACATAAATACAACATATTCCTAAGCTTAACGGTTTGAAAGAGGTATCGGAATAACCAACTTTTTTTAACACATCTGTAAATATCTGTCTGTCCGGAAATGC
>JBGTIL010000068.1:0-3048 GCA_041745695.1 Chitinophagaceae bacterium
CAGTGCAGTCCAACACCATCAGGCCACGCTCGGCCACTGCGAGTTGCATGAGTGTCGGTTCGCCAACAATGGCACAGTCTATCGGTGGCAGGGAGCGTAGTAAGGTTTCGATGCCACCGGGCCCGGAGGTTTCCTCTTCGGCTGAAGCACCGAGCACCAGGTTGTATGCAAGATCTGAACGATCATAAAAAAACAAGAATGCAGCGATGAGCGATACCAGCGCGCCGCCGGCATCATTGCTGCCAAGTCCGTACAACAGGTCGGCTTCTTCCTGGGGCAAATAGGGATCTCTGGTGTAACCACTATTGGGCTTCACGGTATCGTGGTGAGAATTAAGCAGCAGCGAGGGTTTAGCCGGATCAAAATGTTTGTTTAGGGCCCATACATTATTCCCGATACGATTCGGTGCAATGCCCTGTTCGGTTAAAAAGCGGGAGAGCAGTGCTGCTGTGCCCGCTTCCTCGGTGCTGAAAGAAGGTACGGCAATTAGCTCCTTCAGCAGCGCAACGGCGGTAGTTGTGATTATTTTGATGTCACGCTCCATTGGTTATACTTGTGCCCGACGTTCCTTCCAAAAGTTTGTCCAGCTTATTTCCGTTTCCAATCACTACCCGGGCAACACCACTCGCAACAGCCGCAAAAGCTGCGTCCAGTTTGGGGATCATGCCCGCGAAAATGATGTTTCCTGATCGGAGGGTTTTGTAACTGTCGGGAGTGATGTGTTGTATGACCGATTCCTCATCGGCTGTATCCGTTAATACGCCTTCCTTTTCAAAGCAATATACCAGCGTTGTTTGAAAGTGCTTACTGAGCGCCTGTGCTACCTGCTGGGCAATCGTGTCTGCATTGGTATTTAATAATTGTCCTTTCCCGTCATGTGTCAGGGGCGCAACAACAGGTGCTATTTGCTCGACTAGCATGCGGCTGAAAAATGAGGCATCTACTGCATCTACATCTCCGGCGAAGCCATAGTCAATTTCACCTGCAGCCCGTTTGTGCGCCCTGATACAGTTGCCGTCGGCGCCCGTTAATCCTATTGCATTGCACTCGTGTGATTGCAACCTCGCCACGATATTTTTATTGATATAACCGGCGTATACCATGGTTACTATCTTCAGCGTTTCGGCACTGGTGATCCTCCGGCCGTCAATCACCTGCTGTGGAATGTTCAGCTCTTCTGCGAGCCGCGTAGCCAGTTTTCCACCACCGTGTACCAGGATCTTTGCACCGGCAAGGGCCGCAAACGTCCGGAGAAACGGTTGTAACAGGGCTTCATTGTCAACAATGTTACCGCCGATCTTTATGATGGTAGCCTTATCCATTTAAGAGGGTTGATAATACAGCCTGGGCAGCCCACACCCTGTTAGAAGCCTGCTGCGTTACAATGCTGTTGGGGCCATCGAGTACATCGTCTGCCAGTTCTACATTTCTGCGCACAGGAAGGCAGTGCATCACTTTTGCTTGGTTGGTAATGAGTAAACTTTTCGCTGTCGGCATCCATTCGGGATGAGCGCCCAAAATTTTTCCGTACTCGCGGAAAGAACTCCAGTTTTTTACATATACAAAATCGGCATTGGCAAAGGCTTGTTCCTGATTAGTGATAACCGTGGCACCGGCTGTAAAACTTTCATCCAGCTGGTAGCCTTCCGGATGTGTGATCACAAAGTCGGACCCTTTCCATGCAGTCATCCATTGTGCAAAGCTGTTCGCAACACATTGCGGTAAGGCTTTTATATGTGGTGCCCAGGTAAGTACCACCCTGGGTTTTCGTGCTGCTGTGAAAGTCTCCGTGATGGTAACCAGGTCGGTGAGGCTTTGCAATGGATGAAGGGTTGCGCTCTCCAAACTTATAACCGGTATGCCGGCATATTTAACGAACTGGGTCATGTACCGTTCGCTATAATCTTCATCCCTGTTCTTGAGTGAAGGGAATGTACGGATGGCAAGAATATCGAAATAGTTTCCGAAAATGGGTGCTGCATCTTTGATATGTTCTACACCGTTGCCATTCATCACCACGCCGTCTTCAAATTCAAGGGCCCATCCATCTGCACCCACATTAAATACAATGGCTTCCATACCCAGGTTCTGCGCTGCAATCTGTGTACTTAGCCGGGTGCGCATACTTGGATTTAGAAACAGGCAGCCAATTCGCTTGTTGGTTCCTAACGATTTATCCGTGTACGGAGCAGCCTTACAGGCGAGTGCTTTTTGAACAAGCGCGGGTATATCTGCTACATCATGAACGGAGAGAAAATGTTTCAAAAGAATTTCTTTAAAATTAGCGTGTTAAATCAACCGGCGAGAGGGCAGATGCAGCAGGGATCACGTCTGCGAGTAACCGAATTTCATGTTGAAGTGCCACTACAAATTCATCCAACTGGGCTTCGGCTATATTGAGGGGAGGCAACAGCCGTATGACGGCCGGTTTTGCTTCACCAGTAAAGATGTGTTGCTTCCAAAGAAGATTTTTTCTCAGCTCCTTCAGGTGATCAGGAACGTCGAAGCCGATCATCAGTCCTTTGCCGCGCAACCCGATGAGGGGTGTGAATTCCGCTAATTTTTGCAACAGGTATTTTCCACTTTCTTTTGCCCGTTGCATTAATTTTTCGTCGTCAATAACTTCGAGTACGGCAAGGGCGGCAGCACAGGCAAGGTGAGCGCCACCGAATGTTGTACCCAGCATACCATGTTTAGGCTTGATATGTGGTGCTATTAATAACCCCCCTACAGGGTACCCGTTGCCCATGCCCTTTGCCATGCTGTATATATCGGCAGTAATGCCATTACCATCCATGCAGAAGAAGTCACCTGTTCTGCCGTAACCACACTGCACTTCGTCGGCAATTAGAACGGCTCCTGAAGCATCACATTCCCTGCGGATCACCTGCAAAAAACTTTCAGTGGCAACGGTGATACCGCCAACGCCCTGTATCGCTTCAACGATCACAGCAGCAATGTCGCTTCCGTTCATTTTAAAGCAATCCTGTAAAGCCTGTTCATCGTTAAAAGGCAGAAAGATCACGTTGCCCGTTTCATTTACGGGCG
>JBGTIL010000069.1:0-6466 GCA_041745695.1 Chitinophagaceae bacterium
GAATCTGTGGTTGAAGAATTGGAACCTGCTGTGCCATCGGAGCTGTTACAGGAGGCGATTAGCAGGGTAGCAACAGCTGCCTGCAGTACATTCATTTTACTCATGTTGATTTTTATTTATTGATGACCTTTAAATTGTTTGGATCCCAGTGTACAATTTTATTATTGAAATAACTGTCGTTGCACAACAGCGCCGGAGCAGCAGCCCGATAGCCAAACAGCGCGTCTTCTGCCACCTTTCCATTGGTGCGCATGGCATTGAACAAATTATAGAAGTGGTCGAAGTGGGCACCGTTGTAGCCTTTTTCAGCTTCGTATTCGAGGCGTTCCGGAGATAACATACCCTTTCTGTCGTACACATACTGCCGGCCGCTGTCCTGCCCGTTCTTTTTTGCCAGCGGGTCGTTGGCATCACTTCTTTCCCTGTTACGCAGCAGCGTAACCTTGTCCCATTCCACTGTCATGGAACCCTCGCTACCTACCATCCGCAGGTAGTTGGTACCACCGGTGCCATCTACAAAGTTGACGCGTAAGGACAGGTTGAATGCAGGATGATCTTTGGTTTGCGCGTAGTCGAACATACCCAGCATAATATCCGGTACTTCACGTCCATCTTTCCAGTAGCGAAGGCCGCCTGTTGCAGAAATTTTTTCCGGACCAACCGCGTTGGTTACAAAGTGCAGGCTGGAGAACAAGTGCACAAACAAATCGCCAGATACACCTGTGCCGTAATCGCGGTAATTGCGCCAGCGGAAAAAGCGGAGCGGATCAAAAGCACGTTTTTTTGTATTTGCCAGGAAGGCGTTCCAATCTACTGTAGTGGGTGATGCATCTGCAGGAATCGGATACTGCCAGGCACCTGTCGGCGACATCCTTGCCCAGAAGCCTTCCGCATAATTGAGTTCGCCGATAGCGCCTTCCTTCAGTAAAGCTTTTGCCCTTTCATTGCCAAGAGAGCTTACGCCCTGGCTACCTACTTCATAGATCACTTTATTTTTTTGCTGCGCGGCTACTACAGCAGGACCTTCCGTGATGTCGTGCACCATGGGCTTTTCACAATACACCGACTTACCGGCGTTCATAGCAGCAACAGAAATGTCCTTATGCCAATGATCGGGCGTAGCAATGATCACTGCATCAATATCTTTTCGTTCCAGGATCTGCCTGTAATCGTTTGTAGTGTAAATGTCGGCACCCCATTTCTTTTTGGCATCGCTTAAGCGTCCCTGGTAAAGATCGCAGGCGGCTACCAATTTGACGCCCGGTACCGTGATGGCTGTGTCGGTATCAGCAGTACCCATACCGCCAGCGCCTATAACCGCAATCTGGATCTGGTCGTTCGCCGAGTACTTTTGTCTTTGACGTGACAGGGATTGCAGATTTCTTTTTCGGTCTGTGGCAGTGATAATCGTGGGGAAAAGAGAAGCACCAACTACTGCTTTGGTTACTTTTCCAATAAAGGAACGCCTGGACTTCTGGTCATTGTTTTCTGCCATCTGTTTTTATTTTGATATGGAATTGGTAATGTAATGAGTAACTCTTTCGAGGCTTCAAATTTTTTACGATTACAGTTCTTTGATTTTCAGGTCGCGCCAGCGTACTTTGATGCCGCCGCCATCGTGTATCTGCAGAGCAATGAATCCTTCGCCCTGACCAATTTTTTGGTCCTTAAAATAAACCATTTGATGACCATTAAGCCAGGTAGTTACTTCATCGCCAACCACCCTGATCTTCATGTTGTTCCATTTTCCAACTTTTAGTTTTTTCTCGCTTTTAGCAGCGGGCTTGATCAGCCAGTTTCTTCCATAAGATTCATAAATACCGCCGGTGTTCTTGTTGAGTGGCGCTACTTCAACCTGCCATCCGTTGATCTTAGTGCCTTCTATTGAGGAACGAAAAAATACGCCGCTGTTCCCGTTCGCTTCCTGTTTGAATTTCAGGGTAAGAATAAAATTTTTGTAGGGCTTGTCTGTAGAAAGATAGCCGTACTTTTTGTCGGGACCACTTTCGCAAACAAGGTTGCCATCTTCAACGTACCATTTTTCTGTTCCGTGGATCGTCCATCCGGACAGATCTTTGCCATTAAAGATGCTTGTGAAAGACTGCGCCTGCACAGAGGCTGCGAAGAGGCAGCAGCACAGAAAAAGGGAAAATTGTTTGATCATGTATTTACTTCTGATTTTGGAATGACCGAAGATAATAAAGTGAGAGGAGCCGCCTGCAATAAATATGGAGAAGTGATCTTTTCCTCAAACAGCTGGAATCACTTCTGTGCAAAAAATAGAAACAACCCCGGCGGCAGGGAATTGTAGCCCAACCCACTTGCACCCCGCTTCTACCTGAGCCTGTTTTTCTGTACCCCTTTAAAAGTTATTTGCACAGGTTTAATATGACCTTTCTCATCGAAATACATGCGGTCTATGCAGGTTACCCGGGAGTTACCGCCCTTTTCCTTTAGTGGACGGCGGTGATAAACAATATACCATTCTTCTTTGCCGGGCGTCTTGATGACGGAGTGATGCCCCGCACCTGTGGCTACCAACGTGTCCTGCTGCAAAATTTTACCTATTCGTTCAAAGGGGCCGAAGGGTGAATCACTGATGCCATATGCCACACTGTAGTCGGGGCCCGTCCATCCGCCTTCCGACCACATAAAATAGTATTTGCCGTTCCGCTTGAACATGAAGGGCCCTTCTACATAACCCCCCGGCGTGATCTCTTTAAACGTAGTGCCATCGCCATAAGGAATAAAGCCGGTGAAGTCGTCCTTGAGTTTCACAATGTTGCAGTGGCGCCAGCCGCCATATATGAGGTAATGCTGCCCATCGCTATCCTTATATACAAACTGATCTATCGGCTGTGCCCCATTATGAAATTTGTCTATCAGGGGTTTGCCCAGCAGATCGGCATAAGGACCGGCAGGGTTGCTGGCAACAGCTACACCAATACCGCCATACTGTTCATTGTTCTGGATGTCGTTGGCTCCGAAGAAAAGAAAATACTTCCCGCCTTTTTCAATGATCGAGGGTGCCCACAGGGCTTTTTTTGCCCACCGGATTGCACTCGTATCCAGGATACGCGCGTGCTTTTTCCAGGTGATGAGGTCAGTAGAAGAAAAAGCGTCAAAAAACACCTGGTCTTTGTAAGGGGCCGAAAACGTAGGGAAAATCCAGTACGCTTTTCCAAAGATAATTCCCTCCGGATCTGCATACCATCCCGGAAAAACAGGGTTACCTGCAAAGCGGGCTTTCATAGACTTCTGCGCAGGGAGCACAAGTTGACCGGCAACGAGAATGCTCAATAGTAACAGCTTCTGAATCATTCACATGAAGCTACTGAAAGTAGCTGAACCAGGAACGGGCTTCCATGGCGTGTGTGGTTCTGCCCCATCCAAAGAACGGGTTAAGGCCAACGGTTTTTGCGGCTTAGCGGGAATTGTTTTTGCGCAGAGTGATTGACGCCGGGATTGCTTCTAATGCATGCAGCAGGTAAACTGCAGGTGCATTCCAGTTGATGGCGATCTCATTGGAGGCATAGGAACAATCGAGGTCGGTGTAGGCTGTTTCGGGCTCAGTAAAAGGATAGTCACAACTGTCTTGTCTGCCGGGGTTGGGTCCGCCGGCAAGCAGCCCGGGCACGGGGTCAGCAACGCCATCGGCTACGGATGGCCGGTGGTGCGGGTGCCTGGGTGATCTGGTTCCGAATCCGGTCACGAAGCAATACCCGGTGGCATTGCGACCGAGGAGGTAATCTGCATTGGAAAGTGCAGCTTCCAGGTATTTCTGCTGCCTGGTGAACTGGTAAGCTTGCAGGAGAAGGATGCCTGCGTTTGCAGCAACGGCACTGCTGCCCCACACAAAATCGCGCTGCGACAGTCCCATGGTCGTATAGAAAGCAGTCTTTTTATAATTGTCAGCGAGTTGATTTGCTTTGCGCATGATGCTGTCTTCCATAGCAGCAACCGTTGCCCTTGCATAACTCGGTAGCGCCAATTGATGGCGGGCGAGTGTGTAGTAAGCCAGCATGCCGACAGCGGCCCACGACGGCAGCACAACCGGATCTGAACGATGTTTCACTATCGTGTCAAAGAATGCTTTCTGCTTTGTTGTGGCGAAGAGCTCAGCAGCAGCCCACAACCATTCATCGCGCAGGCTTCTGTCGCCATATGCGCCAGTGGTGATGGGAGGACTAAATCGTTTGTTGAGTTGATCCTGATCGTAACGAACATCAGGATTTCCGACAGCCCAGTTCCAGGCAAGCCTGGACGCTGACAGGCAGCTGTCTGCCAGTCCGGGCAACTCTTTGTTGTAAAGTTTGAATACCCTTGCAGCCTGTGCCGTTACAGCTGCAAAATCGAGGGTGGCAGCCGTGCTTTTCTGCACCACATACCGGGGCGCCTTTGTTACGCCCGGCATCACCATACCATCGAAACCTGCATTGGTACACTTGTGGTACACGCCGCCGTCTTTGGGATCCTGCATAGTAAGCATCCAGCGCAGGTTGTACAACACTTCATTGAGCAGATCGGGAATGCTGTCGTTGCTTTCGGGAATTTGAGTATTCAGTTTTTTGTAGTAGGCAGGAAAGTCTTCATAGGCCGTCAAAAGCGTATACATCGTGATGCCTGAGTTGACGATGTATTTGTTATAGTCGCCCGCATCGTACCAGCCTCCGGGCGAGGCTATAACGGTACCGGCTGGCCGCAGGGCACTGGCCGCCGACGGGTGAATGACAACGGCGGTATCAGGGTGACCAGCAGCGCGCTTCCATTTTCCGGCATGGCGCCCATCAAGCGACTGATCAGAACGTTGGAAATAAAATCCTTTTAGTAGTGCATCGGCAACGGCGCGGTGCACTTCTTTACCTATTGCAAAAGAATATGATTTACCCACACCGGGAACGTCGATATAGTAACGCCCTTCCTTCTGCCAGGCTGAAAAATCTATCACCCGCGTTGTAAGTGATGAGTTGGTCGACTTGCGTTCGTCACTGAGGCGACCCTTAAAAACAGTATCTGCAGTTACAGCATCTAAGACAAAGAAAATATTTTGTTGAGCAGGTGCTGCAACAACAGCTACTTTCGGAAGGTGATGGTAGTAACCAACCTGGTTTAACCTGATGGCTTCCGTTAGCCCTTGACCCTGCAACACAGAGCTCAGGAACAATGATATTAAGGAAAGTATTTGTTTCATCGACAGTCTCAAGTTACCTTTTTTTACCTGGGTATCTCGGTGGTAGCAACCACACCTTGCTCCGTGGCTACTGCTCCGTACAGGTAAAGAAGCTGTTGTTTCTGGATTCAGCCAAGCGATAATCTTTGCCTCTATACAAATTGATCCTAGATCCCGTCAACAATCTGTTCGCATAAGCCGAAAGACAGGGTCATTCCCGCACCGCCGAGGCCATTAATGATAGTGACCCCTTGTTGTGCGGGAAGCACGATCTCTGTTGCACCGTTCGTCATTTTGGCGTACACGCCATTCCACGTTTCTTTTACTTTCATAACATCAAAGGAGGCAAAACTTTTCAGGTAGTGAATGATCAGTTCATTGATTTTTGCTTTGTCGAACGGGTCATGGGTGTTGCCATATTCATGCGAATCACCAATAGTGATCTCGCCCCGCTGGTTCTGGGCAGCCATCACATGGATACCCCATTTCAAAAGATCAGGGAACCACTTTTTATAGTGTTGCTCCAGCTCTAGTTTAGAGGCTGCTTCTACAAAACTTTTATAGTGTATCAACGAAAGACCACCACACAGCGCAGGACCCATACGCGCGGGCTGCGCTTCAAGCCGCATCATTTGCAGCTTACATTTTGTTATAGGCAGCCGCGCGAATTCATCAGGAAACAAGGTCTCGAAATCGGACCCGGAACACACAAAAATGAGGTCGGCGCGGTAGGTGGTATTCTGGCAACACACGGTTGGGTGAACGATGGCGGTTATCGCCGCGTTCCAGACAAATTGAACCCCATAGCGGGCATGCAGGTAAGATGGAAGAAGAGCAATGGCCTGTTGCGGATCAATGATCATTTCATCGGAGCTGTATAGTGCGCACTGCAGATCGCTGGCTACCACAGCACCTGACCGCTTCAAGGTATCTGCTGCATTCAGCAGCACCGTGCTTCTTCGCTGTGCATTGTGTTGAAATTCATGCAGCACACTTGCCTCAGTGTCGTTGTAAGCCAGGTGCAGAGAGCCCTGCTCATCGTACCAGATGCCGGCTTCGTCTGCCGTTTGTTTCCAAATACTTTTAGACAATAAGGCCCGCTCATAAAGCGCACCCTCAGGCTGTCCTATCGGCCAGATCATTCCGAAGTTCCGTATCGAGGCACCTACCGCCCTGTCATTTCTTTCCAAAACAGTAACGGCGTAGCCTCGTACGGCGAGCGCCCGCGCTGTTGCAAGACCAACAATGCCCGCACCAATAACTATCACAGATCTAGACATATTGTTTCTTAATTTC
>JBGTIL010000070.1:0-10698 GCA_041745695.1 Chitinophagaceae bacterium
CTTTGCTTGATGTATTTATTTTGTACAACTTGCCTGGGCTCGAGATCACGACGATAAGATTTTTGCCGTCAGGCGTTAATTCAATGCCATTGGCGTTAAATCCTGTAGCTGAGTAAGGTATTTGGGCATCTGTGAACGTGAGCCATTCTTCCAGATTGCCCGGTTGGTCAGCGGTAACATCGGCGCGGTAGATTTTCTGCACACGCGAATCGGTAAAATAGATAAAGTTGCCTGCAATGATACAGTCGTTAATAAAGCCAGAGTTGAAGAGGGCTTTTGTATCCCAACTTTTAACGACACTACCATCGGGGTTCAACAAGAAGATCTTATTGTCAGCTCCACCGCAAACCCACAGGCGGTTCTTTGCATCCAGCTTCATGCCGGTACAGGAGGCTCTCCCGTGCGAAGCACCTGCAGCAAATAATGCGGTAGCACCTGTTTGCACGTTTACCTGTAGTATATCGCCGTTGGTGGTGCTGCCAGTGTAAAAGTTTCCTGTCTTTGGGTTATAAGCAATGCCCTCGGGGAAAAATTGCGCGCCAGGCAAAATGTAAGCTTCCTGTTTCACCTCGATGGTTTCCGCTTCTTCATCTTTCTTGCAGGCTGTGAAAAGGAGTACCATCAGGGCAAGACACATTATTCTCATATTCATATCATTCGTTTTACGTTCCGGGGGGAAGACCCGAATGATACCAAAAATGTGCCGATGATTTAACATATGCGTTGTTACGGTTTCTTTTATTCGAACAGCACGAAAAAATGCAGATGGGCTTAAACCGGTATGCTCCTGGGTTGGATCAGGGCATCAGCAAAACGCTCCATTTCTTCCAGTTGCGGGCTGCACTGCAGCAGGAAAAAATCAACCCCTGCGCGCTCAAACGAATCAATCTTCTCCTGTACCTGGGCGGGCGTACCTGTCAAACCGGTTCGCAGTCCGCGGTTGCTCACTGAGTAATCTTCAAGTGATACCTTTTGCTCCATCTGGGTACCGCTGAGCCATTGCTGGTAATTCTTATAACCTGCACTGCCTTCTTTTACTTCCGTTATCCGCTGCAGCTCAGCCTTTACGTCTGCCTCGTTATTACGGATGATGCTGTAGGCAGCAACACCAAATTTCATAGGCGGTAATCCTTTCCTGTCGCGGCGCTCACTCACATCCTGAATTCTTTTGGCAATCAACTCCGGACTATCACCATGCATTACATAACCATCGCAGGTGGAGGAGATCAGATCCTTGGCACGGTCGCTTTCCCCACCGGCATAGATGAGTGGTCGCGGACGCGACACAGGCTTCGGTTGCAGCACATTATCCGTTACCTGGTAGTATTTTCCTTTGAAGCTGTAGTTGTCCTGTTTCCAAACATTATCGAGCACCGTCAACCACTCTTCCGTTCTTGCATAGCGGTCGTCATGTTCTTCAAACTGCACTCCGTATTTTTCTGCTTCATCTTTCCACCAGCTACTGACCACGTTGAGCGAGATACGGCCATTGCTGATGTGATCAATGTTGGCAGCTGCTTTAGCAAGGAGGGCTGGATTATGAAATGTAGGACGAACAGCCACCATCAATTCAATACGCGAAGTGACCGCAGCCAGTGCTGCAGTAGTACTCCATGCATCTAAGCTGGGAGCATGAATGCCTTTGATATCGTTGAGGTTTAATTCGGCAATCAATGTAAGGTCGTAACCCAGCTCCTCGCTTCTGATCGCCAGCTTCCTGGTATAATCCCAGGTGGGTTGCATATTCTCATCGGCAACATTGCGCAGCCAACCGCCAAAGACAGGCATCCAGTATCCAAATTTCATGTGGTAATTTTTAAGATGGCATTTGTACCGCAGTGCCGGTAGCAGCGTATATTTCCTTCTCCAGATAGTCAACGAGCTTCTCATGGGGATTGAAGCCAATCACGTTGACAGCGTCTGCAACAAAGTTGGATAGCGCGTTTACATCATAATAAAGCAAAGCCCCATCCCTGTCGTCGATGATGTATTCTATGCCACCCACATCAATACCAGCTCCCTGAATGATTGCTTCAACAGCGCTGATCACTTCCGGCGGTGGTGTGTAGGCTTCCACACGCAATCCGTTCTTCGGCGCATCAATAGCGCAGGCATTGCGCATGAGTTCTTTACCATCATTGGTCTGACAAATATCTGCAGGACATAGGTTGAAAGACTCTCCATCCGTGTATACCCTGATAGCATACAGGAACTTTCCATTCAGCGTTTCTACCCTTGTTATGTAACCGCCCCGGGCTGGAATGAACTCCTGCACCAGTGCCGTTTTATCCATACCAAAATCCATTGAGCCAGTGTCAACGTCGACCCGTAGACTTTCAACAGCATTATACTTGGTGATACCGGCACCACTGCCACCGATATTGGCTTTTACCACCAGCGGAAACCTGAGCCCTTCTGCAGCTGCCATAACCTGTGAGGGGTGATTGACGATTTTAGCTTTTGGATACTGAAAGCCCAATTTCTTGATGAGCGACAACTGTTGTGCCTTGGAGATCTCGTAGCCGAAGGCTTTATAGCCATTGATGGTTCTGGTACCGAAATTTTCAAGGTGTTTCAGGTAGCCCATTGTAAAGAAGATGCCCTGCTCACCGTTGCGGAGGTAGGCACTGGGGCTCATCCGGTTAAAGAACAATGAGTAGCGCACCGAAGTATCCGCGATATCGAAATGGTGCTGCGCCGGGTTGATTCTTTCGTAGGGAATACCCCGCTTTTCCAACTCGATGAATAAAGGTTTGAACCAGTCGGGGTGCTCGTGATAGATAGCAATAGGCTTCATGGTATAAATTTACAGTCTGCGAAGGTCGTGTAATTTATAAAGCACAAGTGCATTTGTAAGATTAAAAGGAGGAGTTTTTGGTGATTGATTTTTTGCTGCTAAGTTGAACCACGGAGGCTCTGGGGCACGGAGGGGCACAGGGATTGCTGCACTCCTGTCGGCTTATGCATATATCATTTTTCCTGAGAGATTGCTTCGTTCCTCGCAATGACCGTTCGATCTAACTTTCCCTCCGTGCTGCTCCGTGTCTCTCTGCCCCCGTGGTTCCTCCCTTTGCGCTTCTTTGCGTCTTCACGGCGAAAAATCATACACTCAAAGCAACAATCATTTCAGGAACCCATACTTCTCAAAATCCCCAGCTGCAGGCCGCGGAGTTCTGCCAGCCCGCGCATTCGACCGATGGCAGAATAGCCCGGGTTGGTTACTTTGTTCAGATCATCCATCATCTGGTGACCGTGATCGGGACGAAAAGGAATGGCATAGTCAACGGTCTGCTGTATCAGCAGCAGCTCCTTCATCACAGCATACATATCTACGTCTCCGGCAAGGTGATCATCTTCAAAAAAGTTACCCGTTGCGTCCTTCTTTACATTTCGCAGGTGTATAAAGTTGATACGCTTCCCTGCTGATTTGACCATTTCCGTAAGGTTGTTCGCAGGGTTAGCTCCAAGAGAACCGGTACAAAAGCATAAGCCATTGGCGGGGCTGTCAACAGCTTTCAAAATGAAGTCAAGGTCTTCCCAGGTGCTCACGATGCGGGGCAAACCAAGTACCGGAAAGGGAGGATCATCCGGGTGAATGGCCATGCGCAATCCAAGTTCTTCTGCCACAGGTATAACCTGCCGGAGGAAGTATGCAAGATTCTCGCGGAGCGCTGCTTTATCGATATTGTGATAGGCTGCCAGGTTTGCGCGCATGCCCTCCAATGTTTGTTTTTTCTCCCCTGGTATCCCGAACATAACAATGCCTGCCAGCGAGCTTTTTTGTTCTTCCGTGTATCTATCGAAACGCTTACTGGCCTCGCTTAAAATAGCCGGGCTATAGTCGGCTGCGGCGTTGGGTCGCTGCAGAATATGAACATCAAAAACAGCCATATCATACCAGGAAAAATACAGGGCTTTTGAGCCGTCGCCCATGGGGTAATTAAGATCGGTACGTGTCCAGTCATTAACCGGCATGAAGTTGTAGGTGACCACCGGAATGCCGCAGGCGGCTATGTTGCGCAAAGATTGTTTGTAGTTGTCTATATAGCGTTCGAAGTCGCCTGTGCGTGTTTTAATAGACTCGTGGATGGTAACACTTTCTACCACCTCCCAGGTCAGGTTAACCTTTGCCAGTTCGGCTTGTCTTTTTTTAATTTCAGCCACCGTCCAGGTATCGCCATGGGGCACGTGGTGCAAGGCTGTTACAACTCCTTCGGCACCTGCCTGTAAAACATCTGGTAAACTCACCGGGTCGTTGGGACCAAACCAACGCCATGTTTGTAGTAATTGCACTATATTATTTTTAAACGCCCGAAAAAATAGCAAATCCCCCGTCTACACAGATCACCTCTCCACTTACAAATCTGGAAGCATCACTGAGAAGCCAGATAAGCGTGCCGACCAATTCATCAGGATTGCCGAATCTTTTGAAAGGGGTGTTGCGAATCACGGCCTCACCCCTGTTCGTGTAACCATCAGCGGTAGTAAGCAGGTGCCGGTTCTGGTTGGTTACAAAAAAGCCAGGCGCAATGGCATTCATGCGTATGGCATCGCCGTAGCGCGCCGCCAGTTCAACACACATCCATTTAGTAAAAATGTCGACTGCAGCCTTTGCCATAGAATAGCCAAGTACTCTTGTAATGGCGGACTGCGCTGCCATGGAAGAAATATTAATGATGCTTCCCTTTCCGGAAGCCACCATAGCCTTACCAAAAATACAGGTAGGCTGAATGGTGCCGTATAAATTTAAATCAAAAGCCCGTTTCATGGCATCCAGGTCCATGTCGAACAAATCGGCATCATGGGCGATGACAGCTTCAGGGATATTGCCCCCTGCACCGTTCACGAGTCCATCAATGCGCCCCCACTTCTGCAGCACGGTATCCCTGCTCCTTTCCAATTCTTCTTTTACCAGTACATCTGCTTTTATAAAAAGCGCTTCGCCGCCCGCAGCATTGATTGCGTTCATCCTTTCGTTACCAACCCCTTCATTACGCCCGATCAAAACCACGCGGGCACCCAGGTTACTGAGACCCTGTACGAAAGCTTCACCCAATATGCCGGTGGCACCCGTAACTACGATCACCTTTTGATTCAAATTAAAATAGTCTGCTTCCTTTCTCATATACATTGATGTAGGTGGTGTAGCTACTTTCACTGCTGGCTATACACCGGATAAGTAACTGCTGCCCTGGTGATGTCCCCTTTTCTTTCGGGCCTAAAGTACAGAATTAGTTGAAGCGCTCTTCCGATGCGTGCTACATTCTTTTGGAATAATGTTCCCGTATATATTTCGAAAGGCATGGTGATCAGCCCCGTCACTATTTCAGTGCTGTAAATTCCATGTCTCCTTTTTATTGGGTGCTGACGATGGTCCATGCATTGGCAACCGGCCGCTGGGTTCCATCTGACGGTTTATTTTTGACCTTCCACTCCGATCCTTCTTTTACGACCAGCGTTGTAGATCCGCCTCCATCCATATTGATGGCATCTTTTACACCCAGGGCAAAGAACACTTCAGACAACTGCGCGAAGGACATTCCGTTGGAGTAGCTTGCCTGCCTGCCGTCAACGACTACAAAATATACAACACGGTTAGAGGTAACGCCAACAGCTGTGCGGGGTTCAATCGACTGATCGCCCTGGGTAACCCTAACCGAATCTTTGATCAGGTAATGAAAACCGCCAACAGCTTCCCTGATCCTGGTAGAATCAACAGTTCTGTCTTTACTAACTATTGCAGGAACCCCATCGCTGTTAACTGAAAGAAAGGTGCACAAAGCACATAGCCTGAACAAAGGTTTCACTGCAACACCATTTTTGAAAAGGATGCTCTGGGGCTCACCCGAAGTTGCAAAGTAGTCACCGTTTACTGCAGCTACAACCCTGTTGCCTGCAGTATCCTGTGTGCGGGCAATGTCGCTCACAACCTGCCTGCTGTACTGTATACGATTGTTGGGCGTGCCGGCCTTTAACCTTACCTGTGGATTTTTAAGGTCTACTTCAAGCACGAATAAACGCATGGGCTTACCGGCATAATCAATGTAATTGATTGTTGACTGTTTAACTCCGGGACTGATGTCTGTAACGGTGTCTGCAACTACCGACTTCATAAGGTTTACCCGGTCAAACAGTTTTCCGGTAAGGCTGCTTGCGAAGGGTTGTTTAGGAAAAAGGGGCGAGTCGGGAATCACAACTTCCTGCTTATTACAGCCACTAATGGCAGTAAACAAAGAAGTAACAACAACGATCATGGCACTGACCCGAATAGCTTTCAACATCATTTTTCTTTTTTATCTGATCAAAAACACGCGTTCAAATAGCAGGCGATGCTACCGGATCAATATCCAGGATTTTGTTCAAGCGCCGGCGCCCTGTTGAGTTCGCCCTGAGCTATGGGATACAAATAATTTTTAGCCGTGAACACGCGGGTCTCTACTACGAAGGGCGCATAGGTTAGTGCGGTTCCTGCTTTGGTGATCTTCATTCCCCGAACCGGGCCATTGAACAGGGTTTCTCCAAGTTTCCATCTTCTCACATCGAAAAAGCGGTGCTCCTCAAAACTTAATTCAACCCTCCGTTCGTTGCGGATACGATCGCGCAGGGCAGCCTGAGATAACCCGGCAGGCAATGCAGGCAAACCACCCCTAACCCTCACCAGATTTACAGAGCTGTACACATCGGCTGTAGGCCCCACTGCTTCGTTCAATGCCTCTGCATGATTGAGCAAAGTTTCGGCATAGCGAAAAAGCACCCACGGTCGTCTTCTCTGCGCAGCACCCGTAATATTGTAAGTGGCGTTCTCACTCAGAAACTTGCGCAGATAGTAGCCCGTTTTTGTTGAGCTCGGGTTGGTAAGAATGTTGTCTGCTCCACCGTCAAATGTTTCAACGGCTCTTGACAAGGTTCCGGTTTTAAAAGTGGAACCATTGAGTATAACAAACAGACCCAGGCGGGGATCGCGGCCGGCATAAGGATTAGCTGGTGTGTAGCCCGAGGTTGGATCGGTAATGGGTTTTCCATTCGCCATTTCGAAAGCATCCACCAGGTTTTGCGTAGGGTTGGTTCTGCCCAAAGCACCTGTGAAACCCACGGGCGCATTATTGCTCTCTATATCGTTGCGGGCATTTGCAGAGGTGGCAAATATTACTTCCTTATTGTAGACGGAGGCGGCAACATTATAGTCCCAGAGGTTTACGAGTTCAGCACGTGTTAACAGTCCATGTTTGTTTTGATTGATGACGGCTTTCGATGCGTCTGCGGCAGCCTGCCACCGGGCCGCATCGTTCGACGTATTGTACAATGGGCTGGCGAAGTAAAGCAGTGTGCGCGCCTTCAGCGCCATGGCAGCCGCTTTGGTAGCGCGGCCCCGGTTCAACTGATCGTAGCCTTCTGCAAAGGGCGCCACGGTACCGGCTCCCGACCAGGCAGCCGAAATGAGCGCAGTGGCAGAATCGCAATCCACACTGATCTGCCGTACTACTTCCTCCACGGAATTACGGGCTATGTTCAGGTTTTCTGTGGGCGTGAAAATGCGGGTTGCCAGCACTATCCTTCCATATCTTTTAAATAATTCAAAGTGGTACATCGCGCGTAAAAAGAATGCTTCACCTCTTAAAGAAGGAATGTCTTCCACAGGAAAGATGACCGATGTAGGAGCTTTGACAAGAAAGGTGTTTGCCTGCCGGAGCGATGCATATAGCGCTGCGTACTGATCATCGAAAACGCGCGCCGGTCCCCAGGTACCATTGTTAATGATGTTTACCTGGGCACTCAGATCGGAGTTAACAGCTTCATCTGAAGCGCTGGCGAGCAAAGCCCCGGCTCCCAGGTTATAGCGTTCCAGCAACCCGCGGTAGGTGAAATTCAGGTAACCCCGGGCATTACGATCAGAGCCCCAAACATTCTCTTCACTAACCGGACCCTCGGTATATGGAAACTCAAGAAAATCTTTTTTACAGCCACTGAATGCCGGCAGCAGCAGCAAACACAAGCAAAATTTTATGATCGTTTTCTTCATAAATAAAATTTATTGTTTGGCTCAGAACTGTATGTTCAGGCCAACAGCATATGTTTTGTAGTACGGGTATGCACTGTTATAACCGGCGTAAGGCATTTCGGGATCAATGTCGATATCCAAATTGGAAAAGGTGAGCAGGTTGTGCCCACTTACAAACAAGCTCGCCCTTTCAATCCTCGCTCTTTGAAGCAGGCGGGACGGAAGCGCGACAGATAGTTCAACTGTTCTTAATTTCAGAAAATCACCAGAGCGCAGCCAGAAATCTGAGTTCGCGTCGTTGTTGCCCCTGTCCGAGATAGCCAGCCTTGGGTACTTGGCTGTAGCGGCCGTGGCAGGTGTCCAACGGTCAAGGCTAAGCGCATTCAGGTTGGTAGGACCGGAATTCACCAGGCTTCTAATTTGTATGGTTCTGCCTTCGATTCCCTGGAACTGGCTGCTTAATTGCAGCGACTTGTATTTGGCACTGAAACCAAATCCGTAGTAAGCGTGCGGAACATCAGTGTAGTTCGTATTGATGGCATCGAGACTATTGATAACGCCATCATCATTGAAGTCCTGGTACCTGATATCACCGGGAACTACTTTACCAGAAAGTTGCTGCACTGGCGCTGCATCAATTTCTGCCTGGCTCTGAAAAATACCGCGTGATACGTAAAATCGTTTGGTGTTGATAAGTGAAACGCTACCTGTATTTGAACCAATAGCCGACTGGTAACCGGGAAGACCAAGGTCTTCATTTACAGAAACAACCTCGTTCCTTGCATACGTATAATTGGCATTAACGCCTAGTGTGAAAGCGCCCAACTCTTTTTCATAACGAACCGATCCCTCAACCCCCTTGCTGGTGACTACCCCCTCATTCACGGCTGTTTGAGTGATGCCTAAAATAGAAGGAATGATTGGTGGTGTAAGAATGCCACTTCTTTCATCGTTAAAATAATCGAAGGAAAAAGATAATGCCCGTTTGAGAACGGTGAAGTCTGCCCCTACATTAAACCGTTTCAATTCTTCCCAGGTGATCTGCGCGTTTCCGGCCGGACTGATTTCATTGGCACTAACTGTTGCACCGAACCCTGTACCAAACGGATAACCAAAAGCAGCCGGTGCCTGGTACAACGTGCGATAAGGAAGGCGGGCACCGCCAATATCACCGTTGCCCATACTGCCATAAGAGGCTCTGAGTTTTAAGTAATTGTCGGCAGTACCGTTTTTCAAAAATGCTTCTTCCGACAGGATCCATCCGGCTGACACAGCGGGAAAGAAACCATACCGCTTGCCCGGGGGAAAGTTTTCAGATCCGGCATAACTGCCCACGAAGCCTATGAAATATTTATCGCGAAAGGAATAGTCGGCACGACCGGAAACCTGTTGCCCACGAAAATCAAGACGCTCCACTGCAGCGTCTACAGTGCGCTGTCCGCGAACGGAGGCCGTTACCATATGTGCTCCTGTAAATTCCCTGTCATAATCCAACCCTGCCCAGATTTCATTACGACGACTGTTATTACTAAATCCTGCATTCACATAACCCAGTGGGGTGGCAGTTCTGAACTTAAGGGGTGCCGTTCCGGTCATGTCGAACACTTCGTAATTTCTAAACAAACCGGAAGTGTAGGTTCCCTGTGCATCGTAAGAAAACAGCACGTTGGCAGAAAGACCTTTTATAAAATTGATCTTTTGTTTTGCGTTGACGTTTACCAATAAAGACCTGCCCAGGGTGCGGGTGTAACCCCTGTCCTGGAGGCGCCCGAGTGGATTGTTCTGGTATACAGAAGTGCCGCCGTAAGAGCCATCTTTGTTAACGATGGGAAATGCATTGGGCGGCAGGTTATAAATATCATTCAGCAAGCTGCTTCCGCCATCCTGTGGTTCTCTCAAACTGCCGGTACGAGCGCCTGCATTTAAGGTGATGGTTAAATTCTTACTTACATCATAGTCAAGGTTCATTCGGAAATTGATCCGCTGGTACTTGACGTTAGAATTGAAGTCATTGGTTTCGGCCGGGGTAAACAAACCATCCTCTTTGTAATAGCCCAGCATCGTAAAGTACCGAAAGCCGCTGTTGCCACCCTGTGCAGAAAGTACATAGCGCTGCACCCGGGTAGTTTTCTTCAGAAAGCGTTGCTGGTAGTTATTGTTGGGAAATAAAAACGGGTCGGTGCCGTTCTTGTACGCATCAAGAGCTGCCTGGTTGTAAATGCCAGGTTGCCCTACGTTGGTCAGCGCTTCGTTGTATAAAGTTGCGTAGTCGAAAGCGTTTAAAGCAGTGTTGGTACCAGAACGTTCCTGAATACCATACTGACTGGTAAAATTGAGCGACATTTTCTTACCCGTACCTTTTTTTGTAGTGATCAGCACCACACCGTTGGCAGCATTCAGTCCGTACCAGGTTAATGCAGCTGCATCTTTGAGCACCGTGATGGTTTCGATCTCCTGCAGGTCGATCTCTGTGGCATCTCTGAAGATCCCATCTACCAGAACGCGGGTCATGTTGCCTGCGTTGTAAGTAGACCGCCCGCGTACCTGTAAAGAGGTGGCTACATTCCCGGGTGTTGTGGATGTTTGCATCACGTTCAGTCCGGACAGTCTTCCACCTAAAAGAGCAGTTACGTTGCTCACGGGCAGTTGGGGGATCTCATTGGCATTTACCTGTGAGACAGCATAAGTTAATGCGCGCT
>JBGTIL010000071.1:0-13359 GCA_041745695.1 Chitinophagaceae bacterium
ATAGGCGCTATTCTCGGTTGTTGGGAAACATAAACACTAATTGTTAGCGGAGTACCCTTTTTGCTTTCAGAAGTTGACGGTGTAGATATTTGTTCCGCCTCTTACACATTTAATAGAGTCCAACGTTGCGCTTGATACTCCGCTGGAATTTCTTTTAGTCACTCGAATCTTGGTAAATATATCTGCTAATGTCGGTACTATTACTTCTGTCTTCTTGATATCCTGGGGTGATGATGTTGTGAATGGATAGAAGCTTTGATTGTCCACAAAATAATAATCTACAGAAAAATATTGAAAATTGTCATTTTCCATTCTATTAAGTTTTATTGTCAAATTTACTTTTGGATAAACAGAAATGGTTAGGTTGACGAATGGATTTGTTGTAAGATCATACCAACTATTAGTGTGGCTCCTGGCTGGCAGTGTCATATAAGCGCTATTGTCTTTGACTTTCAGCATAAGGAAATATCCGTTCTGAAACATCGTGGTATCAATGCTTGGTGTGGCACTGAATGTTCCATCGTCTTTTGAACTAAACTCCTGTATGGTTTGTGAAGTCGAGAAAAGACCTACCGATTTCACTTGGTATAGTATTAATGGAACGTTGGGCGCATTCGTATTTGTCACGGCATTTACAACCTTACCATTCACGGTTAGCGTATAGCAATTTCCTGTACAAATTATTGGCTTTTTGCAAGAAAAGAATAAGCAACTTAAAAATAGTCCAAGGAATATACCTGCTTTCATAAATTCAGTTTTAAAGCCTTTCTTATTCATAGAGATGTCAGTGTGGGTCGTTGCTAAACGGATAACGTAAAGGCGAAGAAGCGGAATTATTATTACAGCTGCTCCATTTACATTCCACTGATGATTATTATCCTACCGTTGAAAGGTAGCTAGATAGCCGCTTTTTTGCAAATACGATGCTGTGTGCACATGGCTGTTTACTGTTTTGGACTTAAGTACTCGTTCAAGCGTAATAAAAATAGCCCTTGCTTTTCATGCAACTCTTCGTTTGTTTCTTCTGAATAGTTCTTGCGCCACCATTTCAAAAAGCTGTCACTTTTGCTTCTTGCTTCAAAAAAGTACTTCCGACATGACTCTGTAGGGTCAATTACTATCTCTTGGATTTTTCCTTGATGTAATGAAAAGGACACAACCCAATTATGGGGTTTTATTTTCATCAACCTGTTAACTTCACTGTGTTCTTCCACCAACACCTTTCTTGGATTATTATCATTTAATACTTTCAGAATTTTCGTTTTTTCCTTGTATGCTTAATAATTTCTTACATATCTATTCAGAAATTCGACTCTATTGTAATAGTATGTTGTATACGTCAATTTTACTTTAAATGTGTCAGCCAACAGAGGCTCAAGACGATCCTTTTTATGGTTGTTCAGGTAATAAAAGAATCTCTCTGTAATATCTGGAACTTTTCGAGCACACCCACACAAATGGAAAAAGAGTAAGAATATTAATAGTGACAAGACTGTTCTTCTCATTTGGTATTTTCTGGTTGCGCAACGCTAATACGCGTATGTTTGAGGTTGCGCTTTTGAATACTCAATTTCGTCAACTTATTAGGATAAACAAAGTACACTTGCGTTTCTTTGTTATTCAATTACCAAAATGGGCTAAATGTATGAAATCAGTAACAGTGAACCACACCTTTTCACATGCCAAAGGGTGTCTTCGGCTGCCTCTGCTTTAATCTTTAGTTGGCAACCTTTGGAGCGGAACACCGTGGTCTTTAATGCCGTGCATAAATAACCTGTGAGTGTTGCATATGCCAGTTCGGTATGAGAACGCGGAATCAGGGGATCTCCCATTCACAGGAGTTTGATCAAAAGCGTATCGGTCTCTTTCTTTGGAGACTTGCTCTGTCTAGACGATGTAAGCGCAAAGACAGTTAGAAAGGAAAGCAAAATGTATTTCATAATGAAGTAGCGGTAATTTAAGCAACTTTTACTTGCTTGTCATTTGACCATGGAATTTGTTGTTAATCCAAATGCCTCCTTTGCCAGGACGGATGATGTAATCTTGTCTTGCAGTGCCTTTTGGTAAGAACGTTTCCAGTCCGTGAACTCCTTTGACAACGTCATGGATCTCCCTGAGCTCCCTAACCGACGGCTTCCTGACCGTTTCAGTCGTTGTGTCCACGGGAGAGGGTGATCGGTCGCCAGAAGCAGCTTCTTCGTCCTGAAATAATAGGGGCGGCTCAAACAGGCTGAACCCGACATAATCAAAAGCAACCAGTCGTGTCTTTGCAGCAAAACAGTCACCCAACTTCAAAAGTGTTCCTTTGTAGGTCCAGAACCCGCCATCTGATCCAGAGTAGCCCTTTCCACCCAAGCTATCGAAAGTCACAGGGATCTTGTCTACAGTAATTTTGCTGCCTTTGATGACTACCTGCACCTCGTGAAACCACACTTCCTTCGGGAAGCTGTCCTTCATGTAAAAACTAACTGTACCAGAGGTGTCTATTCTCAGGCTGATGAGCTCAAGGGCAACGTAGGTTCCATCCAGAGACTGAGTGCGCCCTAAAACTGTAAACAGAAGCAGTGTCAACAAGGAAGCGATCTTTTTCATAGTGAAGGTTCGAATTAATTGCGCGGGCTTGATTCATGAGCTTGCGTTATTCAAGAATTCGTTCGTCTGCTGTTCCATAGAGTCCAAGTGATGCCGCTTGGTATTGCTCATCCTGATCCGATCATGTACGGGGTTGTTCACTCGATTTATGGGACCCTAAATCTGCATTTTAATAATCGACAATATTGCCGGCGTTTGCAGCGTATCTCCAAAACCGTCAATATCATCACTACAGTGGTGCGAGCTCTTTATCCTCTCAAAGTTGTTCAAGCCTTGCTATTTTCAGAATGTTTTCTTTTTCAATTTCGGTCAAACAACTGGATACATCTTTTTGAAAAGGATTATACCAATTTTTGTTTCTGAAGAATTTCTCCATTTCACCACCAGCTTGAAATATAAGCCCATAATTCGCATAGATAGTATTTCGCAAAATTTTTAGTTCTGCTTTTCTTTTGCCATTAAAGTAATTGTCTGGCTGAATAAAAAGTGATAATCGGTAACGTTCATTGTCGGCATAATAAGAATTGGAACCTGATAAAAAGTGCCCAACTTCAGCACTGTCTTTGCCATAACTCCTACCCTGAATTGGGTCGCAAAAAAGCAACAAAGCATTTGTCGTTTTTTGTTTATCTCTAAATTCACTAAAAAGTCCACTGTATGTCCCAAACAAAATCTTGTTTCCTTGGACTGTCACCGTGTTAAAGGTTCTACATCGTCTTTGGAAACATGGCTCCTTTGTGTATAAATTATTCGCCCAAGTTCCGTCCCAAATTTGCACAATCAATTTGTCGCCATTTACTAGAATAACAAATTCCCATTCCCCTTCAGACATTCCAAAACTATACACGCCAACTCTCTGCTTTAAAGGCTTATGCTTACTTTTAAAGTCTTCATAATTATATGTCTCTCCAGACACCTCATTAAATAAACTTTTTGGAATTTGTCCATTCGATAGGACTGCGCAAAAACTTAAACTGAACAGCATATACAGTCGTAGCAGAAGCATATTATTCTGAATTTGAAAAGGAACGGATCGGGTATTGATGCAGTGCCTCAGCCAAGAGGAAAAATCCTTTGTTCAATAAACATATCAGTCTTGTCTGTCGTTAACCACAGATGAATGGTTGGGATCAGTGTTCTGACTGGGTCTTGATATGATCCAGAACACGCTGGTGGATCTTGTGTACGATATAATCGCTCCACAGAGACCAGTAAAGGTCAGGTTTGATTCTGTTCACGTACCACGTGGTGCCTTCAAGCAAGGCTCGACCGTTTGGGAGCCTGGTAAGTTTGAACTGTCCCTCTTTGGATACCCAATACCCGTGCAGGTGGTTTGGCTTAATGTCATAGAAGCTCACTTCGGTCATGGGTTCAGGTTGCGTTTCCACTGAAAATTTGAGCAGGCTTGATTCCTCCCAGACTGTAATGGGCTCCACAAAGCTCCCTGTCGAGAAGTTGCAGTGCCGAACAGCGCCGACACCCTGTCCTTGGAAGGTAGCGTTGATTGGATAAGCAATTCCTGTTTTAAAGATAAATTCGGAAGGAGCTTTCAGCTCAGGAAATCGAATCACATTTTTCCACACTTGCTCTGGTGTTGAATTGATCTCAATGGATGTCTTCACGGCGCGGATCTCTTCGGTTTCAGGCTGTGCGTTTTCAAAAGCCATTAAAGTGGGAACGGAAACAAACAGAAGCGTCACTGTGGCTGAGGTGTTACTGGCTTTACTTAGTAAGATCTTGCGTCCGACCCAGTGTCCGAGCCAGGTGAAAAATAGCCCAATGGGAAACGCCATCAAGAGACAGATAAGACCTTCCCATGCAAACATCAAAAGACCAACGCAGAAGATGAGCAGTGTCCACATGGACACGCCAAACAGCCTCCCGCTTGCTTGAGTGTTGTTGAACCCGTAAATGAGGGTAGAGGTGGCACCCAGTACAAATGGAAGCCAAATAAAGAGTGTAAGAGCATATGCTCCAAAAATTTCAGTGGCTAGAAATGCAAACCCCCAGCACAGCGTTGATGTCACTACTACCGCCGTAAGAGCTCGTTTATTAAATATTTCTTTCGTCTTATTGTCTTGTACCATGGGTTGAATGCGTCAAATATAGCAGGTGAGAAGGTGGGATCATAACACGCAGATTTGTACTGCGCCATTTAATCAAAAGTGTGTGAGTATTCGAAATACAAAAGATGGTAGTTTTCAATGTTGTATTAGTAAAAGATACAAAATATGGCGTTTTTGTAGTTTGAGTTCGTCTGCACACCTTCAGCTTGTGTACTTGAAAAACTCGGAGTTGCAGTTTACCAACATAAGATTTGGGCTTCTTAAGATAAAATAATAGACTAAAACTCTTACTTAACATGACTCACCAGTTTCGTGATTAAATGTAGCAGTTGCAGTTAATGAAAAAACAACATGTTCATATATTTAACAGGTTGTTTTTCAGGCGCTTATAAGGTTTCTGGTGAGTCATTTCCAACTAGCTATTTGACTCTCGATTTACTCACCAGAATTATGAGTATAAGTGAGTAATTCTGCTTAGTCGGAAAATAAAAAAAGCCTGCAAATCAACAATTTACAGGCTTTTAATGCATTTTGATACAGGTTCCAGCGGTGAGGGCGGGATTCGAACCCGCGGTACAGTTTAACCCGTACGGCAGTTTAGCAAACTACTGATTTCAGCCGCTCATCCACCTCACCGTTTTTGCAGGGGCAGCAAAAATAGAGATTTATCCTTTACAAAATAAGGCTTCATCGAAAACCAGTATTTTATCTTTTAGCGCGAGATTAAATGCAGCCGGCGGCCCAGAGCAGCTCATGGGATAGCTGAAGGTTCCACCTGCCGGCTTTTCCTTCCAAACAGATAGTAGTTCAGCAGAAACAGCATTCCAAGCGCAAAAGGTATAGCAGCCAAATGCCTCGCCTGCACCGCCTGCCATATATGCACTTCGTCAAAGCCGAAAAATTCGCTGATCATCCAGTAAGAGTTTGCTGTAATCCAGAAAGCTACAGCAACGTTATGTGCCAGTTCTGACGGCCGATACCTCTGTCTCCAGCTAATCACTACAGCGATCAGCAACGTGGGGAAGATCATACTTATTCCCAATACCTTCCACTCCAGACACCAGCTGATGTCTTTCAACAGCCAGAAAAGGATATGCAGATTTTCTACTTTTCGGTAAGGGGTTCCCTCTCCGACAACAGGGTCAATTGGTCCATTCATCAGCAGTGATTCAACAGTACTAAAATTACGAATGAGATAAAATACGACTAAAACGGTTCACATTCACTTCTTCCCTCAGCGGAAGCCCATGCACCATATGCTGCACCAAGTGATGCGCAAAGAAAGGAGCCAGTGAAGTGCCCTTCGTGCCCATCCCGTTTAATACACCTACCCGCTGCTGCCTTGGATGGAAGCCCACAAACGGTCTGCGCTCAATGGCTGCGGGCCGTATGCCTGCGCGGTGGTCCAGCACAGTAAACGGTACTTTCAGCCAGTGTTTCAAATGTAAAACAGTCGCAGCATAAAACTGCTCCGTTGGTCTGTCATCTTCAAACGTCCACTGGTAATTGGATCCCACCCAAAAATTATCATCGGCTTCCAACGGCGCCAGTGAGAGACCTTTTTTATAAATGTGCTGCGGGTTCAATCCCGCGCAGCGAATGATCAGCGCCTCTCCTTTCACTGCCGAAAAAGGGAGTAGGCGGAACCACCCATTTTCCATTGCCTCAACGCCCTCGCAGAAAATGATCCGCTCCGCCCGGCAACCCTGGTAATGCACGCCGGTATCTGTAACCGTTAACGCTGCCGTATCAAACCTTTCCGAACGTAGACATCCCTCGTCCTTCAGGTATTTCCTCCAGCCCTGTAGCAGCCCTGTTAGATGCACCATCAATACAGGCTCTATTTGTCCGCAACCAAAATCATAATTAAAATCAGGGTTGAACTCATTTTGATCAGGATAAGAATGTAAGTAGGTATCGTTCTCCAGGATGCGGTTCACAAAAGCATCGCGCATTTGAGGTGAAGGGAAGAAGTCTATCAGGTCTTTTGCATGAATGAACTGACTTTTCAGGTGGTGGCCTATTTCTGTGTACACCTGCTGCGCAAAAGGAAGTAATTCTTCTATCATCCAGCTGTTCACATAACGGCGACCAGTAACCGGATTTATGATGCCTGCCGCAACCCTGGACGCACTGTTGTCCCTGTCTTCATCAATGACTAAAAATGTCTTCCCTTCTTTAAAGAGATGCCACGAAAGCATTGTGCCACAGAGGCCCTGACCCACGATCAGGTAATCCACCTGCCTATTGGCCCCTGCGACCGGCGGGTCGGATTGATTGTATGGTGTATCCTGTTGCGACATGATAAAACAACTTCAGCAATCAGGCCTCGTTTGCCCTGGAAGCAATCCTGTTGTTTTGGATAAAGTTACAGCAGCAGGAAGCGCAGGCGCCACAAAAAAAAGCCGTTTCATGATTGGTTGGCTGCCGCTACTTATTCAACCTGCAACCGGATACCAGCGCTGTGACCCGCAAATTCAGGCGCGTACATGCTTTGAATCGTTGCGATCCCTGCGCTGAAATTACCGGCATGTGTTACAAACAGGGGATACTCAAAAACGTAGGTACCACGTCGCAGGAGCGGAAAGAAAAAACTTGTGCTTTCATCTCGGGTTGATTCGTAGTAACCGAGGCCGCCCTGCCATTTATAGCTGCTCAAAACATTTATGGGTTCCAATGAAGATGCCCTCAGGTCCTTCAGGTGCACATATTCCATGTCCCTGTCGACCCTTAGTTCCAGGCGCACCATCAATTTATTTCCGGGCTTCAGCGCGCTTCCCTCTACCAAAGACACAAGGGTCACACCGCGCGCAGTATTCGTTGCCAGGAATAGATTTTTAGTAACGCTCAATTGTTTGCCCCCCCGTGATACCTTGTCTATGTCTTCAAAATACTGCCAGTACACGGCACCCCAGGAGGGCTGAGGGGGCAACGACTGACCTGCCTGCCCTGGACCTTTTTCAGGTGTCAAGGTAATATTGCCCATCGCCGGTTTGATCAGTGCGCCTGCTATTGTTGTTTTAAAATAACCGGTGCCAGCTTCTCCTTTCTGATCATTGCTGTTAATGGTTGTTGTGCCTAGTTTTATTTCCACAGCCGGCGCTGCTGACAACCAATCAGTACCCTGTAGCAACAAGGCATAACAAGCATCGGCAGTAGCTTTAGACGTTCGCCAGTTATTGGTTTGCTTGTTCAGGATCAGCCATGTTTTACAGGCATCTACCGTTTTTTGGTCCTTGCCAATTTCTGTAAAAACTTCAATCAGCAAAGCCTGGGTTTCAATGGGTGCCTGGTGCCAGTACAACTGCGGATAGTACCTGTCTCCTTTCCAGTACATGCCCAATTGAGCGTCCATGATTGCGTTCTCTTTTAGCGATTTTACAATTGCCCCTGAGATGGCTGGTTGATTGCTGCGATGCAAAGCCAGCGCAATCAAGCCTTGTAAGTGGTTGGACTGAGAAGCCCAGAACTGCGCTGCCTGTTTCCTGTAATAGTTCAGCGCCGCAGTGGCAGTTTTCGATGGTGTTCTGTTGTACAGGGATTGCAGGTACAGGTACTGAATCTGTATTGGTTGCAGGTGATTTTTTTTGAGATCAACTTTCTTCCTGATCAGCAAAGCATGATCATCTACGATTTTTGCTTCGAGGTATTGAAGGGCTCTTTTTTCGATCCCGGAAATACCTGACTCCACTGCGTTGGGCAGCGCATCCAGCTTGCGCAGTCGTGCCATGCCGGTAAGTACGTACTGGGTCATATACCGGTCGTCCGGTGCACCTTTCATCCAACTGAACGCGCCGTTGCCCAATTGCCATTGCTTCAGTTTGTCAAGATCATTTTGCAACGTTTCCTGCCGCTTCACCAGATCGAACAATAAGGCTATTTGTTTTTTCTGCGCTTCCTCCGTTTTTGCCTGCAGCACCCAGGGGGTTTCGCGAAGGAGGGCAGCTTTTAATTCCTCATTTTTTTGCAGGTTAGAAAGGAGGGCTGCAGTGTCAAGAGTCTTCCGGGTTGCGAAAACCTGCCTGATGCGCGGGGAGGCAGATACAATATGTGTGGCAAGCGCATTGGCATAAAAACGATTCCAAATCGCTTCCACGTTCTCTTCCACATTCTCCATAAGAAAGGGGAGGGCCTGCACTGCATACCAGGCAGGACGGCTGCTGTATTCAACAGTAAGGGCATGCTGAACCAGCGTGGGACTACTACTCTTAAGGAGCCTGCCGAAAGAAAAATTTTTGACACCCGGAGACCTGACTATCAGCGGAAGTGTTTCCGTAACCAATACCTTATTGGTCAGTACAGGCATGCTCATTTCCTCACCATCACTTAAGTTGCCAGCCCTGGCGATCACCCTCCAAACCAGGGCGCCCGTGAACTGGTAGGGCACTTCCATCGGAAACTTAACCATCTCGCTCCCGCCGGCCGCTACTGTAAAATATTGATTAGGAAAAGAATTTAAAAACCAGCCGTCAACAGATTGATTGGTGGTTGCATCTACAAGTTGAAACTCGGCCTGCCCCGTTATTTCTTTGGCAGAGAGGTTAACAATTTTTGCAGTGAATTCAATGCGGTCGCCTTGTCGCAAAAAGCGCGGCGCAGCAGGTTGCACCATCAGTTCTTTCTGGGTTATCAATTCTCGTTGGGCGCTTCCGAAGGCCAGCTCTTTTGTATGCGCCAGTGTTTGCAGCTTCCAGCGCGTGAGTGCTTCGGGAGTTGTAAATGAAAAGCTGATGTCGCCATTTTTGTCTGTTGTAAGATGAGGAAAAAAGAAAGCAGTTTCATTGAAATTTCTGCGAATCGAAACAACCTGGTTGGCAACGGTGGTTGTGTCTCTTTCGATGAGCTGCAGCTCAATGTCCTTCACCTGATTTTCTAAGGCTGCACCGGCCTTAGCCGAAGGCACACCACGCTGTAAAGCAGCAGTTTTTTTTACACCAACTGTTGCCATTTCGTTCAACATCTCTACCCGACCAAACTGTCTTCCGAATTGGTCAAAGATCAACTGATCGTAGATCTTGTCAACCTGTTTGTAGTTGCTGCTTTGGTCGTTCTGAAAAGAAGGTACCGAGGTGAAGTTCATGCCTGGCTCGCCATCAAATGGCTGGCTGTATTCCGGATACAACGGAGGCATGGTCCAATTGTGTGGTTGAAACGCGTCCAGAGAGGCGTCATACATACTGGCGAGCATTTCAGCAGCCACCTTCTCACCTTTGGCACCTTTTATGGTCACCGTCCATTGCTCATCGCTTCCAGGTAAAGTCTTTTCACGGAACGTGGCAAAATTAATGGCGATTTCTTTGTTTGTCCAGGGCACAGAAATGACTTCGTGAAGGTTGTACAGCCGGTTATCCTTGACAAAGAAAAACTGCACCCCATAACCACCGCGGTCGCCCTCGGTTGCGCCGAAAGTAAATTGTTGCTTCTCGCTATTCAGGGCTATAAACCGTGCATTTGCCCCATCACGATTTTTCTTATCTGTCTGCTGTATTAAAAAGATATCTGGCGCAGAAGAGCCAATGGTTACCCTGGTTGTTTCTCCTGGTACAATGGAATTGCCCCCCTTCGTCCATAAGTACTGCGGCGTAGTCAGTCGATCACTGTTTGGATCATATATTTCTATAAATTGAATATCTTTTACTTCTAAACCATCCTTGTCTTTTGCAGACAGGGCTACCTCATAAATGCCGGGAGCAGGCTCCCAGGCTGCCAGCAACCAAACACCATTTGCGCGGGTGCTATCCTGGTCCATGTATACCACTTGTCCTTTTGCCCAATCCCGGTAGTCGCTTTCGTTCCGGTATTCATCGTGAGGAAAGTAGCCGATAAAGGTTGCCTGATCCATCACAAACTGATCGGGCTGCTGCCAGTAGCGTTTACGAATGAGCCGTTGCCCGGGAACGAGTTGGGTGATCTTCAGCGAGACTTCCGACTGTTGATGGGCGCCATTCATGTTCTGCGACAAAACAGTGATTGTTTTCAATGCATCCAGGGAAGCTTTTTCAGGAAGTTTTAGTGACAGCAGGAGTGATTTATATCCTGCTGTTACCAGGTAGTCGCTGCTCCGGGTTTCTCCGTTGATGTCGGTAACATCAGCATAGATCCGGAAATCAAACAGCGGCTCCAGACGGGGATCGATACTTTTATCGGCAGTGGCTGGAAAAGAAATGTAGAAGTTTCCATCGGCACCTGTGGTGGTTACTCCATGAACTATTTCCATCGGTGGCGCGGCAGGAAAACCACCCCGCCAAAATAACCAGGGATAAAGAAACCGGGGCTGCCGTACTACGCGATAGATAACCTGCGCTCCGTCGATATTGTTTCCACTAAAAGCTTTGGCAACGCCCTTTATCCTGATCGTATCACCAAGCCTGAATGAAGTCCTGATCGTATCAAAGGCGGCGTAAAATTTTGGTCGTTTGTATTCTTCCACCGAAAAACGCACGCGGTCATTGCCACCCTTATCTCCCAGGTTGTACGCACCGGTGCTATTGTTATTCGGTAGCGAAAACCTGCCGCTGAAAGACCCATACTCATTGGTGATCACCTGCAGGGTATCAATGATTTGATCATTGATGTCGCGGAGTTGAATAGTGCTCGCATGGCCCGATGCTATAGAATGATCACCGGCAGTTGACGATACAACGATGCCCTTGAAGTACACCGTTTGTCCCGGGCGGTAGAGCGACCGGTCTGTGAAGAAAAAGATCTTCCTGGTTTCCTTTTTGCCTGCCTGCTCGTTGGCGTAATAGGGTAGGTGCTGCTGTTGCTCCTCATCCAGGAATAAATAATCTTCCTTGTGTTTTATCTCCAATACAAACCGGCTATGATCGGTTTGTTTGACATTATCCATTTTAAAAAATCCCTGGGTGTTTGCTGTATAGCTGCCAATTTTATTTTTGCTCCACTTTTCAGTTTCATAATTATACCGCTTTGCGTACATGGTAATAGCGGCACCCGATAGTGGCTGACCTGTTTCCCGGTGCAATACAAAGAATTTATCTTGTTTGTTGGTGTAGCTGATATTCGACACATGGAACGGACGTGCACTTTGCGTAGCTGGTTTGTTGCTATCCGGGCTGTATGCGAGTAACACATAATTGCCTACCGGTAGCGCATCCACTTTTACTTCTACGGAGTGCTCCTGGTGATCGGAAGTGGCGGGAAGCGACTGAGTCCAGGAGCGGAGCGCTTCCGCGGTTCGTGCTCTGACCCAGAATTGTTCTGCCGGGTAGCCTCTGGTAAGGGTTTCTGCAAGTTGCTCCGCCTTCACCAGCTTAAAATGGACTGCTGGTAATTGCCTGTAAGAAACAAGCACGCGGAAGGGTTTGCCGGGTACATTTACATTTTCAATCTCGAACGACAGACGTGGTTGTTCAATTTCCTTTAACAGGTTGTAGCTGTTGGCCCAGGCCTCCGTTTGATCTGTGCTGTCTGCCACTATCTCTTGCAGCAGGGACTTTGCTTTAAGTCTCTGAAATCGGTTGGTGGTATCTCTAAGTGGATGATAGGTGTCTGCAAGGTTGTTATAATAAGAAGCAAGCAGAAAGCCTGCGCTCGCTTTTGCAAATGGGCTTTCAGCATTTTTTGCCAGGCGCGTAAGTGCCGCCGCATACAGGTTTTCCTTTTCAGAGCCGGTTGCCTTTTCGTAAACAAATTGAATCCGTTTAAGGTCAACATCTGCCAGAGCATCCGTAGGCGCATCAGTGAGGTGGAAACGGATCAACTTTTGGTACAGCACAAGGGCCGCATAGGTTTGAGAAAGGGAATCTCTGGAGGAGAAAACTGTTCGCGAAAACGCGACGGCGGGAGCGAAAGCTTCGTTGTTGCTTATGGTGAAAGGATCCACCGGTTGTGTGATCCCTGCTTCTCCCGTTTGAAAATAATCCAGTGCCCTGTGCGCAAGGAGATCGTACAGGGTGGGTCGCAGGTAACGCACATTTCCTTTTTGGATGATGGCATCGTAAGCTTCTAACCTTATACCCTGCAGCCTTTTTTCTGCCTTTAGTGATTGGGCGAAGAGGGAATATATGCGCCGGTGAAACTGTTGTAAGCCCCAGGTAGCAATTTCTTGTTGCGCCCCGTTGCTTACAGGTGTTCTGTTATAAAGTTCGCCCCTGTGCTGGTAAAAGTATTGCAGGTACATGCCCGCAAGCAGGCTTTTGAGCAGAGATGCAGACGGCTCCTGCGCAACGGTTATTTCCTTTTCAATTTCAGCAATGCTGAGCAAAACGTTGTCTTCCCGGATAGATTCCTGAAGCCGGGTCATGTACACAAGCGCTTTAATCACTTGTGCTCCTGCTCCCTTTTGCTTTGCATTGGTGTAGATCTTTTTTACTTCAATCAGTGCGGAGCGGGGGAGATTTTTTTGTTGTATAAGTGCATCAATTTTTTCCCATTGCGATTTGTAATCCACAGGCGTTTGTGCCTGCGCAGACAGGTAGCAAAAAAATGCTATTTGTATAAGAAGAAGCTGCCTGAATGTTCTCATAGTTCCAGATTGTTTTTTTTCAGATGCAAGAGGGTAGTGATTACACAGGGCAACCACCCGTTTTTCCTTTAACGATTGTTTATCAAAGGTGGGCTAAACATTCTAATCCATTCTCTTTCCTAGAGCAGACTTTATTTAACAGGCAATCAACCTGGCTGATGAATGAAGATAAAAAAGAAGATTTCCTGCCTGGTGTTTTACGATGATCGCGAT
>JBGTIL010000072.1:0-2489 GCA_041745695.1 Chitinophagaceae bacterium
CAGCTCAGAAAAACTTATCTCGGCGTTGCCGCATTTAACCGCAATCAAATGTGCCAGCCAATTTTCGAAACGCTTTCCGCGGTACCAGCCGTACCATTTTGACAAACGATTGAAACCACCCACCATTAAAAACTTCCCATCATTGAATTTTTTAAAAGGGGTGCCATTGATGATAGTTGCTATTTCAGCAGATGTATAATTGAGTGTTAGTAAAAGTGCTGTGATGGCACCAGCTGAGGTACCGCCAACCCGTTTCACATTTTGGAGGGCGCCTTTTTCTTCGAGGGTTTTTATGGCGCCCGCATAGGCAATACCACGAATGCCTGCTCCCTCAAAAACAATATTTTCAATGCTTTTTTGTTGCGCGGCAGCGCCAAACGACAGCAATATTAAGAAGACCGGGAACCATCGCATGAGGCACAAGTTAACGGGCTGCCAGCTGAAAAGGAACCAACAAGCACAATGCTGCATAGCGAACGGAACGCAGAAGTGTGTGACACAACCAAAGTTGAAAGTAGCGATACAGCCGGCTATCAAATCTTACTCGTCACTTCGCGTTTGAATTCCGTAATTATGTTAGCGTCAATACCCGCGTGCGTTGTTGCCTTCCATGTAATTCATAAAAGCTTTGTTTACCACACGGTTGCCGCCAGGTGTAGGATAGTTACCAGTAAAGTACCAGTCGCCAAGGTTATTGGGACAGGCCTCGTGCAGGCTTTCGATGGTTTGATAGATCACGTCTACAGGCAGCTCCAGGCCGGGAGGAGTGATCAGCTGGGCAATCTTGTTGGTGATCTCCCCGTTCGAAAAGGTTTTATAAACCTGCTTCACCACATTAATGGTATGCAGTTCGTTGGTAGCAGCGAGGTGCTGACACTGCTCGTAAAGAACCTTTAACAAGCCTTCCTGGCTACGTTCTTTAAGCAGGGTAATAGCGGCGTTGAATGCTATGAAGTCGCCGAGCTTGCTCATGTCTATCCCATAACAATCAGGATAGCGAATCTGCGGTGACGATGAAACCACAATGATCCGCTTCGGTTTCAACCGGGCAAGCATCCGGATAATGCTTTCCTTGAGGGTAGTGCCTCTTACGATAGAATCATCTATCACTACCAGTGTATCTATGTTCTTTCTGACGGTTCCGTAGGTGATATCGTACACGTGCTGCACCATTTCGTTGCGACCGGTGTCCTGCGTGATGAAGGTGCGCATCTTCACATCCTTGATCGCTATTTTTTCCATCCGCACCCTGCGGCTGACCATCTCCGTTAGTTTCTCTTCATCAACCTGCGCCCCCCATGATAAAATGCGTTCTATCTTGATTTTGTTGAGGTAGTCTTCACAGCCTTTGACCAGTCCGTAAAAGGCTACTTCGGCAGTGTTGGGGATAAAAGAAAAAATGGTATTGCGCAGATCGTACTCTACCGCTTCCAGTACTTGTTTGCTCAGGTTGTAACCCAATGCAGTGCGCTCTTTATAAATCTTTTCATCGGAACCACGCGAGAAATAAATGCGTTCGAAAGAACAGGCTTTGCGCTCTTTGGGTGCAATGAGCTGTTCGAGGATGATCTCGCCGGTTTCAGTCACGATCAGGGCCTGCCCAGGCATGAGCTCCTGTACCTCGTTCTCGCCCACATCGAAGGCGGTGCGTATGGCAGCTCTTTCGGAAGCGGCTACCACCACATCATCATCTACATAAAAATAAGAAGGGCGGATGCCGTGTGCATCACGGAAAACAAAGCCAATACCGCTGCCGGTAGCGCCGGCCACATGAAAGCCTCCATCGAATAAAGCCACAGCTTTTCTCAGTACCGACAATATATCCAGCGTACCTGGTGAGGCTTCATCAGCTTTCACCAAAAAGTGGTAGATCACTTCCATCATGGCTGCGAGGTCGCTGCTCTTCTGGAAGGTGCCGGGATCTACATTCACCAGCTCAAATAGTTCCTCTGTATTTACGAGGTTGAAGTTACCTGCAAGAGCCAGGTTGCGTGCGGGTATCGTGTGGCGTTTTATAAATGGATGGCAAAATTCTTCGTTGTTCTTTCCCTGAGTACCGTAGCGTAAGTGACCAATGAGGAGTTCACCCAAAAACGACAGGTGTCCTTTCATGAGCCCGGCATAGTTCCCCATTTCCGGGTTGAACTTCTGGAGTTCATTGAACTCGGAACCAATTTTTGAAAAGATGTCGGCGATAGGTTGGTTGTTGCTGCTGCGAATGCGGGAGAGAAATGGATAGCCCGGCTCTACATCCAATTTTACAGCAGCTACGCCTGCACCATCCTGTCCCCGGTTGTGCTGTTTCTCCATCAGCAGGTACAGCTTGTTGAGGCCCCAGGTTACAGAACCCAGCTTTTGCTGGTAGTAAGAAAACGGCTTACGGAGCCGGATAAAGGCTAATCCACATTCGTGTTCAATGGCATCACTCATGACTGGGTAAAAAAAGGAAGCTGCGAAGGTAGCCTAAACAAAGTGATGTATCCGCCGGT
>JBGTIL010000073.1:0-4438 GCA_041745695.1 Chitinophagaceae bacterium
TTCACGAATGCGGGGATGAACCAGTTCAAAGATTACTTTCTCGGTAATCAACCAGCCCCTTTTACCCGTATCACAGATACCCAAAAGTGCCTTCGTGTAAGTGGCAAACATAACGACCTCGAAGAAGTGGGAGTGGACACCTATCACCACACTATGTTTGAAATGTTGGGCAACTGGAGCTTCGGCGGTGCTACGCCGGCAGCATCAGCAACCGGCTATTTCAAAGCTGAGGCCATTGAGTGGAGTTGGGAATTGCTCACCTCAGTACTTCACATTCCAAAAGACCGGCTATACGTCACCATATTTGAGGGAGACGAAAAGGAAGGGTTGCCGGCAGACAAGGAAGCAACCGAAGAGTGGAAAAAATGGATTGCCGCAGACCGCATCATCAACGGCAACAAAAAAGATAATTTCTGGGAGATGGGCGATTCGGGACCCTGTGGTCCTTGTACCGAGATCCACGTAGATATGCGCCCTGAGGGCGAAAGAGCGTTGCAGAAGGGCGAAAGCCTGGTGAACGCTGACCATCCACAGGTTATAGAGATCTGGAACAATGTATTTATTCAGTACAACCGTTTAAAAGACGGAAGCCTTCAGCTACTGCCTTCAAAACATGTAGATACCGGGATGGGATTTGAGCGCCTCGTCAGGGTTATCCAGGGTAAATCATCTAACTACGACACAGATGTGTTTAGCGGTACGATTGCAACGATTGAGAAGATCACAGGAATTACCTACGAGAGCACCGACGAAGAAAAGCGAGATATCGCGTTCCGGGTTTTAGCGGATCATATCAGGGCAATTTCATTTACAATCGCAGACGGACAACTGCCGTCTAATACGGGAGCAGGTTATGTAATCCGAAGGATTTTAAGAAGGGCAGTGCGCTATTATTATTCCTACCTCTCCTATCAGCAGCCCCTCCTCTTTCAGTTGGTGCCGGTACTGGCTACGCAATTTCAGCTTGTGTTTCCTGAGCTAAAAAACCAGGAAGCTTTTGTAACACGTGTAATTAAAGAGGAAGAAGAGGCTTTCCTCAGAACCCTCGAACGAGGCTTGAAACGGATAGAAAGTTTAATTGATTCAGCTCTAGGCAAAACCATCAGCGGGCAGGAAGCATTTGAATTGAGCGATACTTACGGCTTTCCCCTGGATCTTACGCAGCTAATTGCTTCTGAGAAAGGACTCCAGGTAGACGAAGCCGGGTTTTATGAAGCCAGAAAAGCACAACAGGAAAGAGGTAGAAAAGCAGGCGCCATCGATACAGAAGATTGGGTGCAGGTTACTGCAGGCGACAAGAATAGTTTTGTTGGATACGAGGTGCTTGAAACCAATGCGCAAATATTGAAATACCGAAAGGTGACATCAAAAGGCAAAGAGGCCTTCCAGGTGGTCTTAGACAAAACACCTTTTTATGCAGAAAGTGGCGGTCAGGCTGGCGATACCGGTGAACTGATTATGGAGGGACAAAGACTTAGTATCACCGACACCAAAAAAGAGAACGATCTGATTATACATTTCTGCGAAGCGTTTGCTTCACACCCCGAAGGAATCGCGCTTGCCAGGGTAGATGCAGGCAGGAGGCATTTTACGAGTGTACACCATACTGCCACGCACTTGCTGCACGCCGCTTTGCGTCAAATCCTTGGCACCCATGTAGCACAGAAAGGATCTCTTGTTACTGCTGGCCACCTCCGCTTCGATTTTACGCACTTCAGCAAACTCACCGACGACGAATTATTACAGATTGAAAGCGTGGTGAATGAAAAAATAAGACAAAATATTCCTGTAGTAATTCAAACGATACCAAAGGAAGAGGCCCTGAAAACAGGTGCTACCGCTTTGTTTGGTGAAAAATATGGCGACCTCGTGAGGGTCGTTACCATGGACCCCACCTACTCAATCGAACTTTGTGGAGGTACGCACCTGAAATTTACCGGGGAGGCAGGTTTGTTTAAGTTGACTACGGAAACAGCAGTTGCTGCAGGCGTTCGCCGGATTGAAGCAGTATGCGGTTTGGCCGCCGAACAATATACCAACGGTCAGTTGTCTCAATTGCAGGAGGTCAGAAACGTTTTGAAAGGCGCACAGGATCCTGTGAAGGCGGTCCGGCTACTGGTTGAGGAAAATGCATCCCTAAAAAAGATAATCCAGAAGTCGGAGCAGGATCAGCTCACCGTCATCGCCAACACCCTGGAGCAGAAAACCCAGCTGGTGAATGGATACTCGTTCATTGGAGCAACGGTGGATACTGGTACCGCGGAGGCTTTAAAAAAATTGGCCCTGGCGGGTAAAGCAGATCTTACGGTGCTGGCGGCAAGGATCGAAAGCAAAGCCCACGTGGTGATCTCATTGAGCAACAACCTGATAGAGGGCAAGGGGCTGAACGCAGTGCTGATCATCCGGCAGCAGGTGGCACCGCTGATCAAGGGCGGAGGGGGCGGTCAGCAATCGCTGGCTTCTGCTGGTGGCACTGATTCATCTGCCCTTCATACGGTGATAGAAACCGTAAAAGCCCTGTTATAGTCCGCTCAGCATTTTAACGATTGCGAAAAGCTTCGTAATAGGGAAATCCGTTCTATATTTGATCTACGAAATAAAACGTAGTAAATCATTCACTCATGAAAAAATATTATTTAAACGGATTTTTGGTTGTTGGTTTTGCATTGTCTGCCCTATCCGTTGTAGCCCAGAAAGAAAAAAGCACCACCTCCGAGAAGGATCGGCAAACAATTATTATAAACCGGGAGGATAACGGAAAAGAAAAAACTGTCATTGAGATCACCGGCGATAAGGTATTGATCAACGGAAAAGATGCAAGCGACATAAAAGACGTGCAGGTTAACCTCCACAGGTTTAAAGACGGTGCCCGGGGGCTTACGGTAACAACCGATGGCAGAGAGACCTGGAATGCAGCGTTTGGTGACAACAATCGTATTTCACTTTTAGCAGAAGATTCGAACCGGGCAATGCTAGGTATTGTTACGGATGCTGATGCCCGGGGCGCAGAGATCACTTCAGTAAGCAAAGCGAGTGCGGCTGAAAAAGCCGGATTGAAAAAGGGCGACATCATTACCCGGATTGGAGACAGCAAAGTAAATAATGCAGAAGACGTATCAAAAGTGGTGCGTGCGCACAAGCCTGGCGACAAAGTGGCAATCTCTGTTTTAAGAGAAGGCAAGGAAGAAAAGGTCACAGCAGAATTGGGCAGGTGGAAAGGCGTGAAAATGAATTCGCTAATTGCGCCGCAGGCATTTGAAAATTTTTCGCCGCGTATTGAATTCAATGCACCCTCCGGAGTAACGGCTCCTGGTCGAAGCCTTTCCGTCGATTTCAATCGTCCACGCCTGGGCTTATCCCTGCAGGATACGGATGACGGTAAAGGATTGAAAGTTATCGGGGTGAATGATGATGGCATCGCTGATAAGGCCGGCATCAAAGAAGACGATATCATTACACACCTGAACGACGTTGCCCTTACCAGTACAGACGCGATAGTAAAACTGGTACGCGAGAACAAAGAAAACGCACCTATGAAGATGCAGATCCTCAGGGGTGGCAAGTCGCAAACAATAGAAGTGCGCATACCAAAAAAATTGAAAACCACAAACTTATAATCGTTTAGACAACTCAAAAGCCCCGCCCGCAGCGGGGCTTTTTGCATCTTATACTGAAATGGAGGCCTATTTTTGCGTTCGCTATAAAAAGAATGTATGAAGAATAGTTTTCTGTTTCCGATCGCTTTTCTCGCCTCAGTTGTGCTTTCCTGCAACGAGGAAGAGCAGAACAATTTTACTGTGAAAGGAAAGATTAAAGGCGCTCCTACGAGTGTCATATTCCTGGAAGAAGCCTCACTGGGATCTAATCAGCCCGTCATTGTTGATTCGTTCCGTTTGAAACAAGATGGTTCATTTAATTTGAGCGCCCTCGCCAAAGAAGAAAATTTATACGTACTCCGTATTACCCAACAGGTAAATCCTGTAGCCACAGTAATTAACGACACCAGGGCCATCACCGTGGAGGCTGACCTGGGTAACCCGAAGCAGATCTACACTGTCAGCGGTTCACCTGCTTCGCAGGCGCTTGTGGATTACCTTCAGACAAGCAACAATCAACTTACAAGTATCTATAATCAGAGCGTCCGGCTAGACAGTCTCGGACGAGGCACAGATGGCAACGACAGCACGATGGCTGTTTTGCGGGGTGCCAGGGATCAGGCAGCCGGAACTTTTACATCTTACGTAAAGAAATTCATCGCCGAGAGTAAAAGCCCGTCTTTATCGCTCTTTGCTCTGGGCAGCTACCAGAGCTACGCAGCCAATGCAGGTTTAGGATTGCAGTCGTTCACGCAGGATCAGATGATGGAGGTGATCAATCAGGCCACGCAAAAATTTCCATCGCACACGGGGCTGGCTTCTCTCAAAACCAATCTTCAGTC
>JBGTIL010000074.1:0-8078 GCA_041745695.1 Chitinophagaceae bacterium
ATGTGGTTTATCATGGATTTGGGCAAGCGCCTCGGCGATGACCAGCTGATTGAAAAGGCAAAAGACATCATGCTCAGGACCCTGGAGCACAGTTGGGACAAAGAACATGAAGGCATCTTTTACTTTATGGATGTGAAGGGAGCGCCACCCCATCAATTGGAGTGGGATCAAAAGCTTTGGTGGGTGCATTTAGAAACCTTGGTAGCATTGGCAAAAGGGTATGCGCTAACTGGCGATGAACGCTGTGCTTCCTGGTTTGAAACCCTTCACCATTATACGTGGGAGCACTTTAAAGACCCAGAGTACGGCGAATGGTTTGGTTATCTAAACCGGGAAGGAAAAGTATTATTACCACTTAAAGGGGGTAAATGGAAAGGTTGTTTTCATCTTCCGCGGAGTTTATACCAGGTATGGAAAACATTAGAAACAACAGGGCAACGGAATGATCCTTTGAACAACGTGTGAGCATTATAATCAGAAGTCCCAAGTAAGCATTGAGCGAAGTTTGAATCTCTCTACAAATATTAGTTGTATGAACCTACCGCTTCTTTTCTTCTTTGTATTTGTTTTAGGGCTAAATAGCAAAGCCCAGAACACAATTTATACGGATGTTTTGGTAGTTGGAGGAGGTGTGGGCGGAACAGCAGCGGGTATTCAAAGCGCCAGACTTGGTGCGAAAACAATAATTGTTGAACCTACTACCTGGCTCGGGGGAATGATTTCCGCTGCCGGCGTTTCGGCAACCGATGGTAACCACCGCTTGCCATCCGGTTTATGGAAAGAATTCCGTGACAGGGTACACAAGGTTTACGGCGGTCCTGCAGCAGTTGCGACGGGCTGGGTAAGCGATACACAATTTGAACCACACGTAGCCGATAGCATTTTTAAGGCGATGGCTTCTAATGAAAAAGCACTTACGTTACTATTCCATCATTCCTTTACCTCCCTCAAAAAAACAGGCACAAAAATTACAGACGTTCAATTCACTGATCACAAAACCGGTAAGACCATTAATGTAAAAGCAAAAATAGTTATTGATGCTACTGAGTTGGGTGATGTGATGAAAGCCGCAGGGGTTCCTTATGACCTGGGGATGGAAGCCGGTTCAATTACTGGAGAGAAAGTGGGTGTTGATGAAACTAATGCCATCGTGCAGGACCTCACTTATGTTGCTATTTTAAAAGACTTTAACGATGGTGGTGACCATTCCATTCCTAAACCGGTTAATTACACACCCGAAGAATTTGATGGCGCTTGTACCGATTATTACAAAGACACAGCGCGTAGACAGCCTACAGTAGATGGAAAGAAAATGCTGGATTACGGCAGGCTTCCTAACAACAAATACATGCTCAACTGGCCAATATATGGCAATGATACCTACCTGAACATAGTGGAAATGGATGACTCCCAACGCGCTAAAGCACTTTTGAAAGCGAAAGAACAAACGCTGCGGTTTGTTTATTTTATTCAAAACCAATTGGGGTTTAAGAATCTTGGTTTAGCAAAAGATGAATTTCCCACCCCAGATCAGCTTGCCCTTATGCCGTATCATCGTGAAGGAAGGCGGGTAAAGGGGTTGGTGCGGATGACCATGCGCCATATCGCGGAACCGTTCACGTATGGCGATGCTTTATACCGCACAGGCATCTCTGTGGGTGATTATCCGATAGACCACCACCATAAAAAAAATCCTGCAGCGCCACAGCATTTGGACTTCTATCCAATACCATCCTACAATATTCCCCTTGGTGCATTGATACCTCAAACAATCGACAATCTGGTCATTGCTGAAAAGGGAATCTCCGTGAGCAACATCGCCAATGGAACTACCCGCTTACAGCCCTGTGTTTTGCTAACTGGTCAGGCCGCAGGAACAGTAGCCGCCATGTCAGCAAGACAAAATTTGGCACCAAAAAAGATACCTGTTCGGTCGGTGCAAAGCGCGTTGCTGAAAGCGAAGGCTTATATCATGCCTTATATGGATGTAATGCCCGACAATCAACACTGGGAAGCCGTTCAGAAGCTCGGTGCAACTGGTATTTTAAAGGGCACAGGCATTCCCGATAAGTGGGCAAATCAAACCTGGTTTTATCCTGATTCAACTGTAGACGCAGTATCGTTGGCAGCAGACTTAAACAATTTTCAAAAAGGCAGCTACTCATTTGCTGCCGGGAGCGTTACCATCAATGAAGCAGCAGGGGTTTTGATAGCCTTCGACAAATTTATTTTGCAAGCCTACAGGTTGAAAAAAATACCGCATCGCTCTTATATGGAAAATTTGCTGCGCGTTAACTGGCAGCGCTGGGGTCTTAAAAACTTTGTACCGGGCAGACAAATAACCCGGCTTGAACTAGCCGTGTTATTTCATAAAATGACTGACGTATTCTCTATGAAGGCTGTGAATCATCGAGGTGCTTTCGTGAACTAATTTTTTTTGTAAACACAAACTCAAAACAATGAGAAAGATTGCTTCTATGCTGCTCGTGCTATTACTGGTTACCGCACCGGCGTGGACTCAAACACAAAAAATTACTGGTCGGGTATTGAACGCCACCGGTGTGCCAGTGCAGGGAGCTTCGGTACAAACCAAAGGATCCAGAATTGGAACTACTACCAACAGTAATGGAGAATTTTCGTTAAATGCGCCGGCCAATGCAACGATTGTTATTAGCAGCGTCGGCTTTGCGTCGCAGGAGGTAAGCGCCTCTGCGGAGTCTATTTCTGTTACGCTTGTTGAATCAAGCGTAGGCTTGGAGGATGTAGTGGTGGTTGGTTATGGTACGCAACGCCGTGAGGCAGTAACGGGTGCTATTGTCAGTCTTCGTACGGAGGCACTCAACCGCAGGCAGGTCGCAAGTGCCAGCAACGTATTGCAGGGTATTGCTCCCGGTGTAACGGTGCAACAACAGAGCGGCAAGCCCGGAGCCGATGGCGCCACGATACGCATACGCGGAAACAGTTCAATTTTCGCCGGGTCTGATCCGCTGATCATCGTGGATGGGGTGGTGGTTCCCTCTATTGACAACATTGATCCTAACGCCATTGAGAGCGTTAGCATTTTGAAGGATGCTGCCTCTACAGCTATATACGGTTCGCGTGCTTCCAACGGGGTAGTGCTGGTAAAGACAAAAAGGGCGAATGAGAAAGGTTTGAAAGTAGCTTACAACGCTTTTCTGTCAAAACAAAAAGCTACGGCAATACCGAAAAGAGTTACTGCAATCGAACATATGGAACTAAGCAATATTGCCGAGCGCAACCGTACAGGTAACCCCGCTTCGTTTCTCTATACCCAGGCGTTGATTGACAAGTACAAATCTACACCTGCCAACAATCTGGATGTAATTGATACAGATTGGTTAGACCTGTTACTGACAAACAACGGACTGCTGCAAAACCACAATGTACAGCTTATTTCAGGTGGCGAAAAGGTGAATGTGTTTACTTCCTTTACTTATTTAAAACAGCAGGGCCTTATCCAAAACAACAGTTTTGAAAAATACGACGTCCGCTTCAACCCGGATTTTAAAATCAACGATAAACTTACGGTGAGTGGCGTATTCAACTATAACAACAGCACAACGATCAATCCGTCAACTGGCAGTGCGGAGTTTATTATCCGCCAGGCTATAGGTTTGCCAGCAATCGGGGGAGGCAAATACGGTGAAGGCATGTATGGCACCGCAGGACAAACCAACAATCGCAACCCGCTGGCTATGGCAGAAGCTGCGGGTACTTCAGTAGCGAATGCCAACACATTTCTGACGAGGGCGGGCTTCACGTATCGCCCGATAAAGAATATCGAGGTAGAGGGTTACTGGGCGCGAGAGTTGCGAACACCCACTACAAAAACTTTTGTAAAAAATACAGACATCTACCAGCCAAACCTTGTAACAAGTGGCTATGATAAAGTTAGTGTATGGCCAGGTTCAACATCGTTAAGTCAGGCTTCTTTCAATAATGTCTACAGAACCTATCTTGGGCAGGTCACGTATAACGGAAGGGCAGGAGACCATGGTTTCAAAGTCCTGGCTGGCGGTCAACAGGAGCGGTTTACAAACTCTTTCTTCAGCGCGTCCCGCACAGGCTTCGTTAATCCCAATCAGCCGCAATTAAATCTCGGCAGCGGCCTTCGTGACAACAATGCAGGAAATTCAGAGCTAGCACTCGCAGGATTTTTTAGCCGTATCAACTATAATTTTCGTGAACGGTATTTTTTAGAATTGAACGGTCGGTACGATGCATCATCACGTTTTTCCCAGGCGCTAAATAATCAATGGGGGTTCTTCCCTTCCGCTTCCGCCGGTTGGCTGCTTAGCAAGGAAAATTTCTTCGAAGGTATGAGTCGTGTTGTCAACTATGCCAAAATCAGGGGTTCTATAGGCTCGCTGGGTAATCAAAATTTTGGAAGTTTCTATCCGTTTGACGCTTTCTACGGAGCAGCAAATTATTCTAATCCTACAAATGGCACCAGTACTTACTTTAATAACATTACAACGTTAGGATATTCGCTACTACAGTTTCCAAATCCTGAGATTAAATGGGAACGTTCAAAACAATGGAATATTGGACTTGATCTTGGCATTGGTAAAAACATAAACGTAACGGCAGATTATTATGTACGAAGCATTAGTGATATGATCATCCAGCTTCCCTTGACATTGTATACAGGATTTATTAATGTTCCCAGCTTAAATATTGTTGCTGACCCATTTGTGAATGTGGGAAGTATGGAAAACCGCGGATGGGAAGTTTCGTTGAACTACAAGAAGCGTGTCGGCAAATTAGGGATTGATGTAACTGGAATCATGCAGGATGTAAGAAATAAAGTGACCAGTTTAGGAAGCAGGCCGCTGATTGACGAAGGAGCCGAAAGAATACAGCCTGGCTTTGCGGCGCGCTCCTTCTATGGATATAGAGCTATTGGTTATTTCCAGGATAGTACGGATATAAAAACTTCGCCTGTACAATTTGGTACTGCTTATAACGCTAACCCGGCTGCAGGTCCAAAACCCGGCGATGTTAAGTACGCCGACATCAGTGGCGTAGATGGTAAACCGGACGGAAAAATTGATGCGCTCGACAGGACCTTCATTGGTAATAAGTTCCCCCGTTACGAGTACAGCCTTAATATGAACTTGTCGTATGCAGGTTTTGATTTGAATGTTTTCGGGCAGGGTGTGGGCAAGCGTGATAACTATTTGAGTGGTACAGGCGCTGTTCCTTTCGCAAGTAATGATTTTGCTGCTTCACTATTGGAAATTCATAAAGATTACTGGACGCCATCGAATACAAATGCCCTTTTTCCACGACTGCTTCCTGCGGGTTCTGGTGGTAATAATTACGTTATTTCAGATAAATACATTCGCAGCGCCTCCTACTTTCGGATCAAAAATGTAAGTCTTGGATATACGATCCCGGAATCGGTGATGAAGCGTGCGAAAGTCGTTTCGGCACGCATTTTTGTAAGCGGTTCAAACCTTATCACCTTTACCAAAAGCTGGGATGGTTTTGACCCTGAGATCAACAATGCTAATGGGGAATTTTACCCACTGATGCGTACCTATACTGCAGGTATTAATGTAAACTTTTAATCAACGCTTAATAAATTCTAGTATGAAAAAAACATTAATAAGCGGACTGGCTCTCATCGCTATTATTTCCCTATTGAGCGGGTGTAAAAAATTTCTAGACAGAAAGCCGCTTGATCAATCGGCCACCACCACTTTTTTGACGAATGCTGAGGAAATGGAACTCGGATTAAACGGGGTGTATGCAGCTGCTTTCTGGCAGTTTCCAAATAACACGCCTTTGTTGTGGGCTATTGAAGCTACTACAGATCTCGGTTTGCGCCGAAGTGGCAACGCCGACGATCAAATTGCCATGGGTGATGCAGGTCCCTTCTTGATTTCAAACGCGCTAACAGTAACCGCCTGGCAACAGGAATACCGCCTGGTGAGTCGTGCAAACCAGCAGATCGCTGGTATGGCGAATGGAAAGGCAACTGTAGCGCCGGCAACATTTAATCGCATTAAGGCTGAAGCCCTGGTGTTGCGTGCCTGGGCTTATTTCCACCTGATGTCGCAGTTTGGCGATGTGCCGTACTATCGGGAGCCACTTAGCATTGACCAGGCTTTTACGTTAAAGCGCTCACCCATTGCCACTATTGTTTCAGATCTTTATAAAGACCTCGACGAAGCAGTTGCGGGTTTCGATGCTGCCGGTACACCTGCAGTGCAGCTTATGGGCAAAGTGAATAAAGGTGTGGCTCTGGGGATAAAAGCGAAACTGGGCATGTTGATAAAAGATTACGCAACAGCTGCCGCAGCAGCAAAAGCGGTAATTGATGGAGCACAGTATGGACTAAATCCACGTTATACAGACTTGTTTTTACTGGCTGGTCAGCAGGCGAATTCGAACAGAGAAATTATGTTCAACCAAACCTATCCCACCGATATCCTGGATCCTCAAAACTGGTTGTCTGTTATCACCATTCCCCGCCAGGTTGGTACTTCACAAAGTGCTCATTTTCCTTCGCAGCAACTGGTTGATAAATTCGAGGGCAAAGACGGTTTGCGGATCGATCAATCGGCTGTTTACGACCCTGCAAACCCATCCCGGAACAGGGATAATCGTTTGCGCTGGACGGTTTATATGCAAGGCGATACGATGCAGCACATGACTGCAAAAGCACCGTCGTTACCCTATGTGCAACCGAAGGAAAGAACCATCTTCAATATTTACAGCAACGTAACAATCAAATGGAACTGGAACACCAGCCAGTACGATAACCGTGTGGGCAATATAGATTGGGTGGGATATTTAACCAGCCCCTGGTTTGCAGGCGCTACCGGTTCCTCGGGCGGTGTGGGTTACATATGGCGCAAATATGTAGACTCCACCCAGTATTCCTGGGAGAATAAAACAGGGTATATTTTGATGCGTTATGCTGATATTTTGTTGACCTATGCGGAAGCAAAAATTGAATTGAATCAAATAGATGGTACGGTTACCAATGCCATTAACCTGGTAAGAGCCAGAGCCGGGCAACCCGCTGCCATAGCCGGTTCACAGACACAGATGCGCCAGCTGGTTCGCAGAGAACGTACGGTGGAGTTTGCGGCAGAAGGATTACGGCTTTATGACTTACGCCGCTGGGATTTGGTGATCGAGGCGATGAATATGCGTGTAATTGGTGCAGCAAGGCTCCAGGCTGATGTTCCCGCAAAGCCTGTGTTCGACGGCAATGATATTCCTGACTACAGTGCCAGTATTGCCAAACGCATCAACACACGTCAGCAAACAAGGCTGAATACAGCGAAACATAAATTGTGGCCTATTCCCCAGGGAGAAATTGATAAAAACCCGTTCCTGACACAGAATCCGGGCTGGCAGTAAATTTCTCTGCATTAAGAGGCGTCGATTGCGACGCCTCTTTTTTTGCAGCAATGAGGACCAACCTCGTTTAGATGCAGGATGTGGCTTTGAGATATTAGCGATGGTGTGATCTACGCCATTGCTTTTAGTGGTGTAGTAACGGCATGGATATATCATGTACAGGTACCGCCGCCACTGTACGGGGTTGTTCAACGCATACTTGGGATCAGCTGGGTAGACCTGGTGTTTCCATTTTTCCTCTGTAGTGTAGGTGTCTGAAAACTGCTTACAATAACAAATGTATTCGGACAGTTGATGGAGAAGGATTTCATATATTCAACTCTCATCGCTTTCATTTTAGTTTTTAGACAGACTGACGTTAGCGGCAATTGTCAGCATACCTCAAACGAGTTATTTTATCCCTAATAACATCATATATTATATCGACTTTGCAAGGTTGTTAGGCCAAATGATTGAAAAACTACGTTTGCTTTTGATATGTATTTTGCCTATCCTTACTTTACAAATCCTGTACTATGAAAATTATTCTACTAACAAGTAGTTTGCTATCAATCGTTTGTTTACTTGCCTGTAAAAAGAATTCAATCGATATTCCTGAAACAATAAATGAACTTAACCAAAGTCTTGTTTACAAAACAGTGGCGACTGTGCCGTCACCGGCAGATTCTGCTAAAGACGGT
>JBGTIL010000075.1:0-2550 GCA_041745695.1 Chitinophagaceae bacterium
ATTTTTAAGTACAGAAGTGTTGTATAAAGTTGAATCAAGGTCGAACGTTGAAACTCTGTTTCCATAGAACGCGTCATGGAACAAATTGTCTTTGTATGCCTCTGCATAATAATAACCCCTTGCACCATTAAAACGACTGCCGTCAAACTTAAATGAATAGATGCCATCTGCATCAGTAACTGCCTTACCCAAAAAAATCTTTCTCTTTGAAAATGTTCCGGAGATGTCGTTAAAGTAGAACCTTATTTCACCTCTTGCTATTCCTGCATTAGCTGCAGAATCCAAAAGCTTACCTGTAAGGGTATAACAGTTTCCAGAACAGGCAACCCCATCAAATAATGGGTCGCTGTCTTTCCGACAAGAAGTGATGAAAAGTGCCGCTGTAATAATTGCAATATAGACTGGAAGCTTTCTCATAAATTTCACGCTACCGTAAGGGATTTGGTAAATTGGGTCGATTGAAGAACTTCTGCTCCTAACTTACCGTTTACAAACAGACGAGCTAGTCAAAGCTGTCTGTATACGTCAATGATCCGAAAACGGGCCGCCCGACAACTTTGACTGGCACATTCCAATCCACCCATGATTTTCCGGTGGCTCTATAAATCAACCGCTAAATACAATGGAACGAAACGAAAGAAGTTCGCACAGTAATTTGATCAAAATAAATAGAAAAGTCCTTCGTCAATAGATTCTGGAACAACATGAAGCATAGAAGATATTTTCAATGTGAGCGAGCGAAAAAATTCAATTAATATCACCCAAAAACAGCCCTACTCATTTCCGGTATCTCCCCTTCCACAATCAATTTCCCTTCAGTCTTCTCACGTATCTCTTCCACGCTCACCCCGGGCGCCCGCTCCAGCAAACGAAAACCCTGCGCGCTCACTTCCAATACAGCCAGGTCGGTAACTATTTTTTTTACACAACCCACACCCGTCAGCGGTAGCGAACAACGCGAAAGCAGCTTCGATTCGCCCTTCGGGTTGGTGTGCATCATAGCAACAATTATGTTGCGGGCACTGGCCACGAGGTCCATGGCACCACCCATGCCTTTCACCATTTTACCCGGTATCTTCCAGTTGGCAATGTCGCCTTCTTCACTCACTTCCATAGCGCCCAATACCGTTAGGTCTACTTTACCGGCCCTGATCATTCCAAAACTTTCTGCGGAATCAAAAAAAACTCCGCCGGGTAGCACAGTCACCGTTTCCTTACCTGCGTTGATCAGGTCAGCATCCATGTCTTCCACCTTCGGATAGGGACCTATCCCGAGCATGCCGTTTTCACTCTGCAACATGATGAAAATGCCTTCCGGTATATAGTTGGCTACCAGCGTGGGTATACCAATTCCAAGGTTCACATACATACCATCTTCAAGCTCCTGTGCAATGCGCTTCGCTATTCCGAACTTATCTAAAGGCATATCATTAAATGAATTAAAATGTGAGCGTTAAAATCGCATTGCAGGAAAAAATTCTAGTTTTATAGCCGGCTACATATCGCTGTGCATCACCAGTTGTGTCACTCACTTGTACGACACAACATCGGGGAGCTACCGTCGCCTGGTATGCTGAAAGTATTGCGGGAAGCCAGCTATCGGTCTTTCGCCAGTTGAACGGTCTTGCGCTCAATGCGTTTTTCGTAATTGCTTCCTTCAAAAATGCGGTGCACATAAATGCCTGCCACATGCACCTGGTCGGGATCGAGCTCACCGGGTTCAACCAGGTGCTCTACTTCAGCAATAGTAATACTGCCTGCTTTTGCCATGGATGTAGAGAAGTTACGCGTCGTTTTTCTGAATACCAGGTTTCCATAGCGGTCGCCTTTCCAGGCTTTTACCAGCGCATAGTCTGCCTGTAAAGCCAGCTCCATTAAATATTTTTTACCATTGAACTCTCTTACCTCTTTGCCTTCGCCGATCTCTGTGCCGTACCCAGCGGGTGTAAAAAAAGCCGGTATGCCCATAGCAGCCATTTGTATGCGCGTTGCCAGTGTACCCTGGGGTATAAGGTCAACTTCCAATTCGCCAGTCAGTAGCTGACGCTCAAATTCTGAATTCTCGCCTACATAAGAGCTCATCATTTTTTTCACCTGGCGGGTCTGCAACAGTAAACCTAAACCAAACTCATCCACGCCTGCATTATTGGAGATACATATCAGATCCTGAACACCCATAGCAACAAGGGCACTAATGCTGTTCTCCGGAATTCCACAAAGACCGAATCCACCGAGCATGATGGTAGACCCGCTTTTAATATCATGCAGGGCCTCAGCAGCACCGTTGAACACTTTATTCATGTAAAAATTGTAAGTTTCAAATGTAGGAATAACAGCCAATCCGGTCCGAAATTTAAATGGGCTTGATACCTTTGTCAGGTAGCGGTCGCTCCGACTGGTTACGCAGGGAATCAAGTACTACCTTGAGTTGTCCGGGATGCTTTTGATAATAGCGAAGGCTTCGTTTGAAGTCTTCCTGGGAGATCTTATGTATTTGGCATATCCTGGCGTAATGCTGCACGCTTCGCTCCTTAACCTTAAAGCTCGAAT
>JBGTIL010000076.1:0-4605 GCA_041745695.1 Chitinophagaceae bacterium
GTCTTTACGACAGTGACAAAAATAAAATAAGCCTGATCGACCAAAAAGGCAGCCCTGTGCTGTTGCTTTTCTTCCCTATGGCCTTCACGAGTACCTGCACAGAGGGGTTATGTGCGGTTCGCGATAACATCAGCGTATACAACGAGGTGTCGGCCAAAGTTTTCGGAATCTCGGTAGACTCGGTATACACCTTGGCCCGGTACAAAGAAGACCAACAGTTAAACTTCCCTTTACTAAGCGATTTTAACAAAGAAACTTCGATTGCCTACGATTCCATCTATGAAAAATTTGGTTTTGATATGAGGGGCGTTTCTAAACGGGCAGCCTTTCTAATAGACAGTGAGGGCGTTATTCAGTACGCGGAAGTACTGGAAGATGCAGGAAAGCAGCCGGATTTCGCTGCTATCAACGGAGAACTACTCCGGATAACCGCGTAGTTGTGCTCGTTTTACTCCTATTTTCGGCAAAGGCTTTGCTTATTAAGTAAATGATTATATTTTGCAGAGAATAAATTAAAACTTGTTTCGTTGAAGAGACTTTTACTTTTTGTACTTATTGTTGTTACCGCTCATTTCGCTCAAAGCCAGCCAAGGCCAGGAGTGAAGGGAGAACCGGTGGTTCGTTTTTATCCAAACCCCGCTACTTCCCTGGTGACATTCGACTTCACAAAATCTTACGAAGCAGGTTTTTCTCTACAGATCTATAATTTTCCACAAGGCAAAAAAGTTCATGAGGCTAAAAATATGGCTCAGCGTACTACAATCAACCTAAATGAGTATACCCGTGGCGTCTACATTTACCAATTGCGTGATAAGCTCGGGCGAATGGTAGAATCCGGCAAATTCCAGGTTTCTAAATAATTTCAATCCCGCTTCCTGCGGGATTTTTTTATGTATCTTCTTTGAACGACAGTGCGCGGTATACTTAACAGCCGGCTGCCGCAACACGCGGAAGCTTGCACCCTATTCTACCTCGGCTACCAGGAATTTCAGGTAGTGCGTATTTTCCATGTCCCAAACAATCGGATGGTCGGGCGATTGAGACAGAAAGTGCACCTGCCTCAGCTTTCTGCGCGCATCTTTAGCCGCTGCATCTACTACTTTCAAAAAGGCTTCCGGGCTTACAAGGCTGGTGCAGGAAGAAGTCACCAAAAAACCTCCCGGCCTGATCATCTTGAGCCCTCTCAAATTAATCTCTTTGTAACCGGTCAAAGCCTTGTCTATATTCGCCCTGCTCTTGGTGAAGGCAGGCGGGTCAAGCATCACTACGTCGTACTTCCGCTTCTCCTCCCTGCTCCAGTTCTTGAGTACATCGAAGGCATTGGCCGCCTCAAAACGGGCGACGTTCTCTAATCCGTTCAATGCTGCGTTGGCGTTGGCAGCATCCACCGCTCCCTGTGAAATGTCAATACCAAGAACTGATTTGGCTCCATAAAAGGCGGCACATAGTTCAAAGCTACCCGTGTAGGAAAAAGTACCGAGCACATCTGCACCCTTTACAATATGCTGGATGGCTTTGCGGTTGTCCTGCTGGTCGAGAAAGTATCCTGTCTTTTGTCCCTCCATCAGGTCAACATTTAAATTCAGCCCGTTCTCCCGGAGAATAATCTTTGTATCGAAGGGAGCAGACAAAAAACCCTTTTGCTGGGGCAGTCCCTCCAACTCCCTGACGGGCACATCATTCCTTTCATAAATTCCCTTCGGACTAAAGATCGACTCCAGGGCTTCCACTATCGCCGGTTTCCAAACATCTATGCCCAAGGCAAGAGTTTGGAGCACGAAGTAGTCGCCGAACTTATCGATGATGAGCTGGGGCAACCCGTCGGCTTCGCCGAAAACAAGGCGACAGTTCTCCGTATAGCCAAGTTTCTGCCTGTAGACCCAGCACTGTTTCAATTTACGCAGGAAGAAGGCATTATTGATTTCGGTGGTTTTATCACGTGTGAGCAGGCGAACCACTATTTGCGACTGCGGGTTGAAGTAGCCTTTGCCCGCAAATTTTCCATCAGCATAAAAAACATCCACGATACAACCGGCAGGCGGATCTCCCTCCCATTTCTCCACTTCATTGGAAAATATCCAGGGATGCCCCTGGAAGATTCGGGAAGAAATTTTCTTTTTCAGGACTACTTTATACATAAGGGCGCAAGTTACAGGCTAAAAAGAAAGATGGACTTCATTTCATGCTCCACATCTTGCCTGCCCTGTCCTGTCAGAACACGGGCTGAACCGCTGTTTATAAGGACATTTTGTCCCGTTAAATCCGGTTGGCAGTATTCTTGACAAGCCTACCTTTGCCACCAATTTTAATGCACATGAATGTACAGGATAGGAATGAAAAGGAAGTTTCGGAAGCCATCGAGGATGTGGCAGGAATGGATATCAACACAGATGAAAATGTTGCAGGTACGCAACACCTGACTGAACCGATTGCCGACGAGGATGAAATGGAAAAGTTGACTGCCCAGATTGCTACGCTCAATGACCGCATTTTAAGACAGGCTGCTGAATTCGACAATTTTAAGCGAAGGAATGCAAAAGAACGTATCGAGCTCATTCAAACAGCTGGAAAGGAAGTAATTACCGACCTGCTTGACGTACTGGACGACAGTGAGCGCGCGCTGGTGCAAATGGAAAAAACCAACGATGTTGCCCAGATAAAAGACGGTGTAAAACTGGTTTTTAATAAGCTAAGAAACACGCTGGTAGCTAAAGGACTTAAACCGATGGACGCCAAAGGAAAAGAGTTTAACGCAGATCTGCACGAAGCCATTACGGAGATTGAAGCAGGAGAAGAATTTAACGGTAAAGTAGTGGATGAGGTAACGAAAGGTTACTATTTGAATGACAAGATCATACGTTTTGCAAAAGTTGTAGTGGGTAAATGAATGACCCGCGACAACGATAAGAAGAAGTCTTTCAGTATAGAGGGTTTGAAAAAACTGTTTAAAAAATAACCTGGTGAAAATCCAGTAATGCGACGGCTTCCCGGCGTTGAAAACGTGACAACGCAGGGACTTTAGGAGTTGAGTAACGAAAAACCATGGTCTAGCTATGGCAACAGAAACAATGGCAAAAACAGATTATTACGAAATACTGGGCGTGGGCAAAACGGCATCAGCCGACGAGATCAAGAAATCTTACCGGAAGGTGGCCATGCAGTTTCACCCGGACCGAAATCCCGGCGACAAGAGTGCTGAGGAAAAATTTAAGGAGGCTGCTGAGGCCTACGAAGTTTTAAGCGACGGAGAGAAACGTGCCCAGTATGATCGGTTTGGTCATGCAGGTGTAAGAGGGAGTAATGGTGGCCGCCAGGGCGGTCAGAATATGGAAGATATTTTCAGTCAGTTTGGAGATATTTTCGGCGAAGATGTCTTCGGATCTTTTTTTGGCGGGGGTCAGAGAGGCGGTGGCGGGGGTGGTCAGCGAAGAAGCCGGGGCACCCGGGGAAGTAACCTTCGGATAAAGCTGAAGCTTACTTTTGAAGAAATTGCAAAAGGCGTTAGCAAAAATATTAAGGTCATGAAATATGTAGGCTGTACGGTGTGCACGGGCACAGGCGCTAAAGACAAGAACAGCATGCAGAATTGCGGCACCTGCGGAGGCAGTGGACAGGTACGCAAGGTTACCAGCACTTTTCTTGGACAAATGCAAACGGTTACTACCTGTGGCACTTGTAATGGCGAAGGAAGTACCATTACCAACAAATGTGGTAATTGCAAAGGAGAGGGAAGGGTTTACGGAGAAGAGACAGTGAGCATTGATGTTCCTGCCGGTGTGCAGGAAGGCATGCAGTTGAATATCAGCGGGCGGGGAAATGCAGGTGAGCGCGGCGGTTCTGCCGGCGACCTTGTTATCCTCATTGAGGAAGATCAGCACAAAGATCTTGTTCGCGAAGGTCTCAACGTTGCCTTTGAGTTGCACGTTTCTTTCCCTGAAGCTGCGTTTGGAACAACCGTTGAAGTGCCGACCATTGATGGAAGAGCGAAAATAAAAATACCACCCGGCACCCAGAGTGGAAAGGTGTTTCGCCTGAAAGGCAAGGGATTTCCGGCAGTAAACAGTTACGAACGAGGTGATCAGCTGGTACAGGTTAATATCTGGACGCCCCAGGTGCTCAGTTCGGAAGAACGCACCATTTTAGAAAAGCTGACTAATTCACCGAATTTCAAACCTGCACCGGAGAAGAACCAGAAATCGTTTTTTGACAAGATGCGGGAGATGTTCAGCTAACCGGAATTTCAGTCTTTCTTCTTCCTTTTCTTACTGTAGATGCTTTTAGCCTGGTGAACCAAATTGATAAATTCCATTTGGGATGGATTGGTAATATCCGCGGCCGGCACAGCCAGGTCGAGCACTGCATTCCAGGAGCCTTCCTTGATGAAGCGCGACTCGCGCAACAGTGAACCAAACTGGATCACTGCTGCCGCAAACTGATGCAGTTTTTCGCCTTTCGCGAGCGTGGTGAAAGTCACATCTGGTTTGGCTACAAACTCATTGACTTTATGCTGATTTGGAACTCTGTATTGCAGGTTAAAGGTAACCGGGTGTATGGTCTGCCCCTCTGGAACCGGGGTTGCCGCTGCAGGAACTATTTCGAAGGCTA
>JBGTIL010000077.1:0-3963 GCA_041745695.1 Chitinophagaceae bacterium
AATGGATTTGGCAATGAAAAATTTGTAACGCGCTTCAGAGAAGCTACCAAAAAAAGAATTGTAATGGAACATAGGCCGGGAGCACAATCTTTCCTATTAGTTGTTCCTAGGGCGATTGCTGAATCGACGGCCTAAATTTAGTCCTAGTATGAAGAAAGTGTGTTTTATTTCATTGAATGATTTTGTTCCCTGGGGTGGAAGCGAAGATTTATGGCATCAGACTGCACTTTCATTGTCAAAAAGTGGAGTGGATGTTTCTGTTATCTTTTTCGACTGGAAGCAGCGCAGAAGCCACCAGATGGTAGAAGTGGAACAGGCAGGGATACGGGTGGTAAACATTCCTCTAATAAATACTAAGCTGCTTCGGGTCAGAAGATTTTTAAACCCGCTTCTGGGGGATGTGCAAATGAAAATCGTACAGTCTTCATTTGCTGCCCTCAAGCCCGATGTGGTGGTTGTCACTACTACCGCTCCAAATGGTGCAGAGTTGGTGCAGGACTTGATTCGTCTAAAAATCCCGTATGTTTTAAATATCCAGCTGGCAGATGAGTTGTTGTGGCGCGCTTACAGTGATGCTATTGGCGATTGTTATCGGCTGGCTGCTACCGTGTATTTCTTAGCAGAAAAGAATAGAAACGCCACTGAGAAACAGCTTGGCTTTAGACTCCTTAATGCGCGAAAACATTATAATCCCATAAAGAATTCGTCCAGTGTCAAAACACTTGATGCTTCACGGGATGTCATCAATTTCGCCTGCGTGGGAAGAATGGGTGTCGAACATAAGCGGCAGGATCTGATCCTGGAAGTTTTAAGTAATGAGGTTTGGAAAACGCGTCCCTGGAATCTTCACTTTTATGGTAAGGGCGAACATCAGGAGTCTTTGGTGCGCCTGGCGGCGATGTATGGGTTACAAGACAGGGTATTTTTTAATGGTCATCTGGATGATATTGACGTGGTTTGGAATAGATGCCACGCGCTGCTGCTTCCCAGCACCTACGAAGCAGTTCCTATGGCGGTGACAGAAGCTATGAAATGCGGTAGGGTGGTAGTTGTGACAGATATTGGATTCGCCTCCGAGTATGTAGAAGACGGAATCAATGGTTTCAAGTGTGCATCTGCAACCCTTGGTGAGTTTGGAGCTGCATTGGAGCGGTCGTGGCAGCAACGCAGTTCCTGGAACACCATCGCTGTAAATGCCAGGGCGACTATTGAAAAACATTATCCTGTGGATGCGGCTCACTTTTTTGCGGAGGAGATAATTAGCCACATTAAATGAGTCAGGTCGTCTTTCTCGTGTGCACAGGGCTTGGAAGAATCAACCGGGGCTACGAATCGTTTGCCCGTGAATGTTATGATGCGCTAAAGAATACCCCTGATTTTAAGCTGATCTTATTTAAAGGTGGAGGCAGAAAAATAGCTGGCGAAGTTATCGTACCTAACGCTCACCGCAAATCAAAACTGGCTACCTTCCTGGCGAGAACATTGAAAAAGGATGCCTACCTTATTGAGCAGTTCACCTATTTCCTTTTCCTAATCCCTTATATCATTGTAAAACAACCGAAGGTGATTTATTACAGTGATTTTTTATTGGGTACTTACCTGTGGCATTTGCGAAAGTGGCTTCGATTTAAGTACAAGATTTTGTTTTCCAACGGTGCACCCAACGGACCCCCTTACAAGACTGAAGACCACGTACAGCAGTTATTGCCGCTCTATGTAGAAAACGGACTCCTTGCCGGCACGCCCCCGGGGAAACAAACTCTCTTACCCTACGGAGTTCATATTGACAAGTCCAAGGGAGCGATCACTGTGGAACAGATTTTAACTTTAAGAAGAGCATTCGGTCTTCCAACGGAAAAGAAAATTATTATCTCTGTCGGGGTCATCAATACTTCTCACAAAAGGATGGACTACCTCGTAAAGGAATTTTCTACCCTTGACCAAAATAAGTATTTTTTATTATTACTTGGATCAAGTGATGACGAGAGTAATATGGTGAAGGCACTTGGTGCACAACTACTGCCACCCACAAGTTATCAGATAAAACAAGTGGTTGCCAATCAGGTTCCTGATTACCTGTCTGCATCAAATTATTTTGTACTTGCTTCTTTAAATGAGGGTTTACCCAGAGTGCTTGTAGAAGCACTAGGCTGCGGACTAATACCTATCGTACATGACTACCCTGTGACCCGCCAAACACTTGGCAAGTATGGCATATTCAAAGACCTAACCAAGCCAGGGAGTCTGAACCAAGGCCTTTTAGAGACAGAGAGGTTGAAATACACCAAAGAAGAAATTATCAGGTACGCTTGGGATCATTATTCCTGGTTCTCTTTGCAAGCAGGATACACAAATATGCTAATCAAGTTGCTGAAAACCTGATGAGTGTTCCATCAAAGAAATGTTATATCTCTTATCGTATCCGCAAAGAACTATGAGTAAAAGACATGCTTACTTTCAAGAATGAATATACTTTTTAGTGTCAATCCTCTTGGTCTTGAAGGGTTTGGCGCCACACTAAGTTCTTTGATTCAGCATTGTGCGACTCCGAATCTTTTAGAGTTTCACATATTCTGTTCCGGATTATCCACCAAAGACAAGCGGAACATAACTCTTTTACTCAATTTTCTTTCGTACCAGAAAGAAGTCCGTTTTATCGACTTTGACGCTAGAAATGAATTTGGCCATCTGAAATCATTACATGGAGACTGGACAACTTACGGGCGACTGCTGGCAGGAAAATATATAACAAGTGATACCGCCTTATACCTGGATACGGACCTGATCGTATCCCTGGATGTTATGAGCCTGGAAAATTTTGAGTTTAATGGTCACTTGTTAGCTGCAGTACATGGGTCAACCGTTACACATTCATTAGAGAAGAAGTTCTTGATCGACAGCCTGAACATCCATCCGGAAACATCCTATTTCAACGCAGGTGTTTTGCTTTTAAATTTGAAACTGTGGAGAGAAAGCAACATGGATACCACTTGGAGTGCCTTTGCAAAAAAATATGCTCATGAACTGTTGGCCGTAGATCAGACCCTGCTGAACGCACTCTGCCAAGGCAAATTTGTTCACCTGCCTCTAAGTTTCAACACACCATGGTATGCTGTAGAGCCAAAGCCGGAGAATGCTGATTCTTCTATCGTACACTTTGTGGGATCGCCCAAGCCCTGGGATATGTTCGGCAGCCTAATTCACCAGGGACACACATTCTGGAAGTTTTTTAATCCATACATGTGGAACAGCAGCTACGGGGCGCTCAGTGCAAAAAGAGTTCTGAGGTTTTGGAAAATTAGGAAATCTCTCGGGAAACATTTTTTACAAAGGTTTCAACATGCGCCATAAGAGTCTGCTTGGTGCAGCAGCTACTCATCTTTCGATAACATATTTCAACGTCTGCTTTAACAGACTGCTGTCCTTTTAGCAGCATCGCTCGTGATTAACTTTCTTCCTTTCTATGTTGCTTTCTATTATCATCCCCACCTACAACCGGCTAGAACTCCTTGTAGAATGTCTTCGTCGGCTGATACCTGAAGTGCAACAGTTTCCAGCGTCTGGGTATGAGATTATAGTTACCGATGACAGTCCTAATATCCTGTCCAGGTCGCACATAGAAAAGTTCTACCAATTTGTCAAGTGGGTGCCAGGTCCACAGAAGGGACCTGCTGCCAATCGAAACAATGGGGCTACTTATGCAAAAGGAGAGTGGCTGATTTTTTTTGATGATGACTGTTTGCCCGCGTCTAATATAATACAAGCATATGAGAACGCAGTGTCGATCCATCCCGGGGTTACTGTATTCGAAGGACGGATTTCAGCAGACCGAGAACGGCGCAGCTTAATAGAAGAATCTCCTGTAAATGAAAGGGGCGGCTATTTATGGTCCTGCAATTTCATGATCTCAAGATCAATTTTTTTTGATCAACTGAATGGATTTGATTCCAATTTTCCATATGC
>JBGTIL010000078.1:0-9850 GCA_041745695.1 Chitinophagaceae bacterium
AACCACACCCTGGGATCATAATATTTTTTATTTGGTTTATCAGCTCCTTCAGCATTGCCTAGCTGGCCTTGCAGGTAGCCTTCCTTGCTTTTATAGAAGCCCAGAATGCCATCCCAGAAAGCCCACTGCAGGTCAGTGTCAATATTCATCTTAATAGCGCCGTAACCAATTGCTTCACGTATCTGGTGCTGGGGTGAACCGCTTCCGCCGTGGAAAACAAAGTAAACCGGTTTGTCTTCTGTACCATACTGCTCTTTGATGTACACCTGGCTGTTGTTCAATATTTCAGGTCGCAATTCTACATTGCCCGGGCTGTAAACGCCGTGCACATTACCAAATGCGGCAGCTACCGTAAACAGGTTTCCAACAGCTTTCAGATTTTCATAGGCGTAAGCCACTTCTTTGGGCTGGGTGTATAGTTTTTCGTTTTCCACACCACTGTTGTCTACGCCATCCTCTTCACCGCCGGTCACACCCAGCTCTATTTCAATGCTCATTCCAAGTGGGTGCATGTGCTTGTAGAATTCCACCGAAGTTGCAATATTCTCTTCCAGAGGCTCTTCAGAAAGATCGAGCATATGCGAACTAAAAAGAGGCTGTTTTTTTTCTTTAAAATAAGTCTCACCTGCGTCAATCAGCCCGCTGATCCAGGGCAGCCATTTCTTTGCCGCGTGATCGGTGTGCAGCACCACGGGAACGCCATAATGTTTAGCTACGTTGTGGATGTGCAGGGCGCCTGAGATACCACCAGCGATATTCGCTTGCAGGTTGTCGTTAGGCATTCCCTTCCCGGCAATAAACTGCGCGCCACCATTGGAAAACTGGATGATGACTGGTGAATTTACCTTTGCTGCCGTTTCCAGAGTTGCGTTGATGGTGTTAGTGCCAATGGTATTAACTGCAGGAAGTGCAAAGCCACTTTTTTTCGCGTCTGCGTAAAGCGCCTGCAATTCATCTCCGAATAACACGCCCGGGTTGTATTTTTTCATTTTCTGTATTGCTTAATGTAAGTAATGTGTTTTTTTCGAACGGCGAAGATACGTTTCATGATGTTCCCTGAACTAGCCGCCAAACTTTAAGAACTGACGGCGAAAGATCCGGGTTGACTGCTGTGTTCGAAAATCATTGCACCAACCATATTTACATGAAAAGAACGTTACAGTTTTTAGTCCGCGATTTTACCAAGGTTTTTCTGGATGCGGGAAAGATGGGGCCGCAGCGTGTACCTCAACACCTGTTTCACAATCGAGCCCATCGTGGCACATTTTAGAAAGTGGGGGTTTTGGAAGTGGTCTGCCAGCTCCTGGCCAAGCTGCAGGGTTTTGGCTTCGGTAGAGATCGTATCGCGGGTCATGATGTTCAGCAGGTCCATCATGCGGTAGCGCTCCGCCGCCATCCGCAATGCAATGAGGGCGCGTTCCTCAGCCTGGTACTGGGCAATACTTTCGGCATTCAGGTAGGTCAGCGACTGCGATACCAGTAAGTGGTTCTCTTTAAAAAACTGTGGACGATAGAGATTTTTCCTGCCTTCGTACGACTGCTGATCAAAGTCGATTGCCCTGATGCGGTACTGGTAATCTTCTACGTCTGGCGTTACGTTCACTACGAAATTGTAACTCCTCATATCGCCCAGTAAACGAATAAAGCAACGCTCGTTAAACTTCACAAACTCCTTTGCCAGTCGGATGATGTTTGTTTGAGGGAGCGACAAATAATCCTGGATAAATACATCGCCCGGCAAACCTGGTATGTGTTCTTCAACCAGGGTTTCGTTGCCGGTGAAAAAGGTTATCCTGTTAGGCGACAGGATGTGCTCCAGCTCCAGCCCGTAAATGCGCGAAGCATCTTCGGTTTTTACGTAGTAATGATCATAATTATCATTAAAGCGATTGACGATGCGGATACGGAAAGGATTGGAATTACCAAAGGAACAGTAGTCGATACGTGCTACATCGAGGTGTTTGGTGAAGGTGTAGTCGCCTTCGGTTTTCAGCATCGCGTAGGTGTTGATCAGGCATTCTTTGAGGTGTTCCCAATCGCGCATATCATACAGCGCTTTTTCCCACAGGGTTTCCTTTCCAAATTTATCTTTTAAAGGCACCGAATAGGAAATATTCTGCAACTCCCGGTATGAAACGGGCAGCGCAATCTCCCGTCCATGTGTTTTGAGATAGGTACGTAGTTCTTTATTGACCGGAAAACAAGGTTTTTTCCTGGAAGGCTGATCAAGCTTGGATTGCTCCATGGTCACCGAATGTAAGACATAGCCTCGAGCTTGCTGTGAAGCGAGCGGAAATAGGGTGGTACCTCAAGCAGCCTGCTTCCGTACCAACTGAAAGCCTCTCCGTCAACAAGCAGCACCCGTGCTTCCGGAAGCAGCTGCTTTATATAGTCGGCATGCGTTTGATTGAACGGGTAAGGTTCCGACGATAGGAAAATAAGCTTGCATTGCAAAGCCTGCAGCTCTTCGATTGTTGTAACGGGATATCTTAGTTTGTTGGCAAAAATATTTTTAAATCCCGCCTCGGTGAGCATACAGCTAATGAAGGTATCGCCCCCAACCGTCATGTAAGGTTCTTTCCAGATGAGATAGGCAACGCGGTCCTTATGAGCAGAAGATCCGCTGCCTGATACAGGCGCATTGGGGTCGACTGCGGGCTTTAAAGATTTGAAGGCAGCCATTATTTCGTTGTTCAATCTACCTGCAGCTTCCGCTTTGTTTGTCAACGTACCAACACGCTCAATCATCTGGCAGGCGTCAGAAAGATGATTAACATCACTGATCCATACCGGAAATTCGCCGGCCAGCGTTTCAATGGCGTCTTTGTTGTTTTCTTCTTTGTTTGCTAAAATCAGATCAGGCGCAAGCTTTCTGATCAGGGTCAGATTCAAATTCTTGGTGCCACCAATTTTGGTTTTGGTACGCCAGCGGGCAGGACGGGTGCAGAACTTGGTGATACCGACCACGGCTTCGTCTAATTGGAGATAGGCCAATAATTCTGTTTGTGAGGGCACCAGGGAAATTATACGCCTGGGGGTAGCATCAAAGTTAATGGTACGATGGAGTTGATCCTGCACGTTCATGAGCAAATTAAACCAATTCGGCGCGAAGAAACCTCTTACAAGGAGACTACAGTATCAAGCAAAAAAAAAGCATCATTTAAGTGCTTTTACAATTCTCGCCACCTGCCTCCTGCGGAGCAATTTGTAGTTGCCCGGCAGGAGAATGGAAAAACTTCCATTGGTCTTTCATTGGTTTGGTAGGCGGCGACAGATTTTTTCATACGAATGCACAGGGGCTACATTCAAAGCGCAACTAGGATGGTTGGATTAAAAACGGGGCTTTCAGGGGATTAGGATTGGATGGTTTTTTCAAAAGGCAAATAAGTAGAAGTTGACCGATACTGGATTTTTGGCTTTCAACAAGGAATTGGATTGGATAACTTTCTGGACGGTTTTAGGTTAGACAACGGACAGTTTGGTTTTTTCAGTTGGATGCTGAATGGTTTGGTTTTTCGATTGGATAGGGATCAATGGTTTTTCGTTCGGACAAGGACGGTTTGGTTCTTCAGTTGGATAGGGATCTTAAGGTTTTCAATCGGATAAGGACAGTTTGGTTTTTCAGTTGGATAAGGACAGTTTGGTTTCTCTTACGATCAGGACTGGTTGGTTTTTCAATCGGACAAGGACAGTTTGGTTTTTCGGTTGGTTAGGATGGGTAGTTCTTCAATTGGATACCGGACGTTTGGTTTTTCAGGGATTTGGATTGTTTTGCGATCAATCAACTTCTGATACAAAAGTATATCGGTGGTGGGTGCTGTGCAATTGCAGTTATGCCCTATTTACGATCCATGGTAAATACGTACAACCTAGTAAACTCCATGGCCCATCCGCCGTATTAAGCCGGGGGGAGCGGTCGTATTAATACGACTTTAGCTTTAGAATGCAAAAACAGTCGATGCTGATTCTGGCGAAAACGGCATCACAAGCCTTTGGAGAAAGTTCCGCGATGCCCATTTTGCGCATAAATACCTTCCTGTTTTCCGTGCGACAACCTGGCGCCTGGTTAAAATTCCAGCCTGTTCGCTCCTGTTCATAAAAAAAGAGGCGCTGGCCTCTTTAATCATTTACGTCCTCGGTGCCCTCTTAAGCAAGTGCCTGCAACACATCGTATTTGGTGATAATGTGGTAATTACCACTTTCATCTTTGGCTAGTGCAGCACCGTTTTCCTTATTAATCAGTGTACCGAGTTTTTCCACGGCAGTGTCAAAGGTGACTACCGGGAAGGGTGTGTCCATTACGTTTTGTATTTTTTCGGTTTTGATCTCCGGTGTGTTGAAAACTTTTTGAAACAGTCCTCCCTCCGAAATGGAACCGATGAGTTCGCCCCCGGCGTGCACCACGGGTATATGTTCTATATCATATTTCTTCATCAGGTCTACCGCTTCGGCAACCGACTGGGTAGGCTCTATTGTAATCAGGCGCTGCTTACCGCGGGCGTTAACCACATCACGAAACGACTTCACATCGAAAAAGCCACGTTCCGCCATCCACTGGTCGTTGTACACTTTGGCTACATACCGGCTGCCATGATCATGAAAAATGGCTACCACCAGATCATCTTTTTTCAACCTGTCTTTTAATTGTAGCAAGCCCTGCAGGCAACTGCCTGCGCTGTAACCACAGAACATGCCTTCTTCTTTAGCCAGGCGTCGCGTCATGATAGCGCCAGACTTGTCAGTTACCTGTTCAAAATGGTCTATAACGCTTACATCATAGTTCTGCGGTACGAAGTCTTCTCCAAAACCTTCAGATATATAAGGATGAACTTCGCCCATATCTACTTCACCGGTTCTGAAGTATTTGGTTAGAAGTGATCCGTACACATCAATGGCCCAGATCTGAATATTCGGATTTTTTTCTTTTAAATATTGTGCAGTGCCCGTAACCGTTCCACCGGTGCCCGCAGTTACCACAAGGTGTGTGATCTTGCCATCGGTTTGGTTCCATATTTCCGGTCCGGTTGTTTCGTAGTGGGCCAGCCTGTTGGCGAGGTTGTCGTATTGATTGAAATGAAAGGAATTTGGAATTTCTTTCGACAGGCGGGCAGCCACCGAATAGTAGCTCCTCGGATCATCGGGCTCTACATTGGTTGGACAAACGATCACTTCGGCTCCAACCGCCCGTAAGATGTCTGCCTTTTCTTTAGACTGTTTATCTGTGGTTGCAAAAATGCATTTGTAGCCTTTTACGATCGCCGCCAGTGCCAGGCCCATGCCCGTGTTTCCGGAGGTGCATTCGATGATGGTTCCACCCGGTTTGAGTTTTCCTTCGGCTTCTGCAACCTCTACCATCTTTACTGCCATACGGTCTTTGATAGAATTTCCAGGGTTGAAATATTCAAGCTTCGCTAAAACGGCGCAGGGCAGGTCCCTGGTTATTTTATTCAACCGCACCAGGGGCGTATTACCTATGGTTTCGAGTATATTATTTTTTACGTCCATGAACTTCTTTTAGAGCCGCAAAGGTAAGCTTAGTTTGTTCCTTTAAGATAGCTCAAAGGGGAAGTAAGTGAAGCGGTGACGAGGCAAAAAAAGTCGCTCAGAAACTTTTATAAACACTTAGGAGGCACACAGAAACATAGAAGGAACAGAGATTTACATCTTTGCGTTTCTTTTCGTCTTTGTGGCTTAGCGGCGAAGATTTGCCACCGAGGCCCATAGGCATGGAGCAGCACTGAGGGATTTCTGCGTCAACAGCCTGTAATCGTAAGGCAGGAAGTAATTACTCAGGTGTTGCTGCATGGTTGCTAAACTCCATTTGGCATGCACGGTGAACGATTGTCTTTGCGAGGCATGAAGCAATCTCTCATTCAGCTAGAGCGTGTGATAGCTGCGCTCTTTTAGTCACGCGCAACCACAGACGACCGTCTTTGCGAGGCACGAAGCAATCTCTCATGATTCATGACATCCACACTGGAACAATGTCAGCTGGGTTACGGTCGCACTCATTGAGGTCATCTTTTCCAGGCAGTGCCTGGATTTCAAAAGCAAATACCTGAGAGATTACTTCTTGCCTTGCAAAGACGGTGGCTTGGGTGGAAGTCGCGTCATGCTTTTCTATTACCATAACAGCAAATACCTGAGAGATTACTTCGTGCCTCGCAAAGACAGTCGAGTTGTGCCCAACCGAGGGTTTGTTTTTTTTATGGTGGAAAGGGATGGCGCGCTTATATTTGCACCGGCAGGTCTTGCACGACCAGCTCCTGCTGAACTCCCCCAGGACCGGAAGGTAGCAAGGGTAGGTGGTTGTAGCGGTGCGATGTAAGTAGCCTGCCAATTTTTTTCCTGTTGTCACCGGAGCATTTGAGATCCCGGAAAGACTAAATTCCCCCGACTGTTTTAGTTCTTCACTTTTTTAATGCACACCATACACCATGGTATTTGCAGAGCTACCAGCTGCCCGGAAGGCGCGGGTGCATTCAGTAGGCTTCCCTAAAAAGAATGATCATGATCATCGCCGGCGAACTAACTTTGGGCTCGACCCAAGTCGCTGGTTCATCAATGAAAGTTGAGGTATCCACATTCCCAGGCTTCATTGAATTCACGCTAAATAAAACTTATTATGAAATTTTTTATTGATACTGCTAACCTTGCACAAATTAAAGAAGCTAATGAGCTGGGCATCCTTGATGGTGTCACCACCAATCCATCACTGATGGCGAAAGAAGGTATCAGGGGCACCGAAGCCATCAACAAACACTACACCACTATTTGCGAAATGGTTGATGGAGATATAAGTGCAGAAGTACTGTCTACAACCACAAAGGAGATCATAGAAGAGGGCAAAAAACTCGCTGCGCTCCATCCAAACATCGTGGTAAAAGTGCCCATGATTAAAGATGGCATCAAAGCAATCAAATGGTTTACTGATAACGGTATTCGCACCAATTGTACGCTCATTTTTTCTGCAGGCCAGGCGATCCTTGCTGCTAAAGCCGGTGCTGCCTATGTATCTCCTTTCATCGGCAGGATAGACGACACGGGTTGGGATGGTATGCTGCTGATTGAGCAGCTGGCGCAGATCTTCGCTGTACAGGGGTATAAGACTGAAATCCTGGCTGCCTCAATTCGCAATGCTAATCATATTGTGCGGGCAGCAGAACTTGGTGCAGACGTCTGCACCTGTCCACTGGAATCAATTCTTGCATTAATTAAGCATCCGCTTACTGATTCCGGTTTGGCAAAGTTCCTGGAGGATTCTAAAAAGATGGGTGAAGTTATTGAAGACGCTAAACTGACCTAGTACTTATTGTTTTTACGACGGTTGCCCGGCAACTTATTTAAAATTTCTTCTTCCGTTTTGAGAGGCTCATCGAAGCCTCTTTTTCTTATGTGAACAACGAGGCTTTTGCGCACCGCGGTATCCTGCTTTAACACAACCTGAATACTGACACTATCGCCGGTGAAGGAGCTGTCGATAAAGAGATCGTTTCCCCTGAATGATCCCACCGTAGACCTGAAAATGAGGTGCGATGAATCCAGTGGATACCAGCTACCATCTGCTGCGCATCCGTCTACATTGATATAGTTAAAAAAACCTTTTTTGAGACTGTCAGTATACAGGTTGAAATGAATGCTTTCCATTTTTTGTGCATTACTGACCAATGCAAAACAACTCAGTAAGTATCCCAGGAGCATTTTCTGCATAATCTCGAGATTGAAACGAATAATTTCTTTTCAGACGGTGTGATAGACGGGAACGTTGCGCCTGTAAACATCAACGGCTCCTGGAGGGGAGCCGTTGATGAAAAAGCAGGAATAATTTATTTATTGAATGCCGATTTCAGGCGACCTGTTGCATAAGCCTGTGCATCTTTTGCTTCAGGCACCACGGTAGCCATACCAAAGAATTCATGTGTCACGCCATCATACAATTTGTAATCTACGTCTACACCAGCATCTTTGAGCTTGTCGGCAAAAAGTTTTCCTTCCGTTTGAAGCAGGTCTATTTCTGCTGCTACGATTGTAGTAGAAGGTAAGCCTTTCAGGTTTGCTTTGACCAGCGCAATGCGTGGATCTGCAGAAGCAGCCGGGCTGGGCAGGTAATTTTTAACCATCCATTCAATCAGAGGCTTGCTCAGTGGCATAGCAGTACCATACTTCTGATAAGACTCGGAAGCCATATCATTGTTAGCTACAGGATACACCAGTAACTGGTGCAGGGGTACGGTAATTCCTTTGTCACGCGCCATAATACTAACGTTGGCGGCAAGGTTACCACCTGCGCTTTCGCCTGCAACTGCAATCATTTTCGGATCAGCTTTAATAGAGGCTGCGTTTTTCAGCACCCACTGGTAGGCGGCAAATGCATCATTGTGCGCAGTCGGAAACTTGTGTTCCGGTCCCTGGCGATAATGTACTGACACCACTACGGCGCCAACGCCTTCGGCAAGGGACCGGGCAGAACCGTCATACGTATCCAGATCGGCAATCACCCAGCCACCGCCGTGGTAATACACAATTACCGGAAAAGGACCTGCACCTGTACGCGGTGTATAAATACGGGCATGAATACTTCCCCCGCTAACCGGGATCTCCTGACCCGTGGTGTCAACCATGGATGCAGGCATAGGAATGTTGGCCTCTTTCATAACATCCATTACCGCAATGGTAGGCGTTGGCTGTTTCCGGGCTTCAACCGGTGTTAGCGTTTCAAGGGGCGGGGCACCGTAGCTCTTGAGTTTTTCCATTACAACCAGCATTTCATCTTTGATGGTTGGTCCCCAGGCCGGGTCTTCGCCTTTCGGAGAAAGTTTCGCAGCGGAGGATGAAGTATCAGAAATGTTCGTAGTACTGTCGCCCGATGCTGTAGTATCATTGGCATTGTTACCGCAAGACAAGAGTGCACTACCTACCATTACAGACAGAGAGGCAGTAAAAATGAAACTGTTGAGCCCTTGTAAAAAGGGCTTTTGAACGTTTGTCATAAATGCATTTTTCGTTTAAAAGTTGGAAATGTAAACCTCCAGCCCTGCCCGATGTTGGGAACAATCTGCTCCAGGGCGGGACCTTATTTGCCTTGCAGTAAAATGGTGCCACGCAAGTGTTTGTGTCTAAGCTGTGGCCTCGGGCGTGGGGCTAAACAAAAACAGCTGCCAATTTTTCAATGGCAGCTGTTAGCAAGATTGTTATTTAAAAGCACAGGAGCCTTGACGCGGATGCAGCCCTCCCCATCCGACGGCAGTGAGTCATCGCGCAGCCTTACGTCAGCCCACAGGCATGGGTATCCTTAGTTTAGAACTCTTTATTAGCACCAGTTACTGCAGGTTTGTTTTTATCTGCATTCTTCACCCATTTGTCGAGCCACTGGTTTTGTTCCCACAGCATGTGTAAGATGTTCTCCTTTGCTGCGTAGCCGTGACTTTCATAGGGTAGTACCACATACCTCACGGTTCCTCCATGTCCTTTGATGGCATTGTACATCCGCTCGCTCTGGATGGGGAATGTTCCGGAGTTGTTGTCCATTTCACCATGCATTAGGAGTATGGGCGTTTTGATTTTGTCGGCATAATTGAAAGGGCTCATTTTCGCATATACGTCGGGTGATTCCCAATAAGTTCTTTCTTCGCCCTGAAATCCAAACGGCGTAAGGCTGCGATTGTAGGCGCCGCTGCGGGCAATACCTGCCTTAAATAATTTTGTATGAGCCAGCAGGTTGGCGGTCATGAATGCTCCGTAACTATGCCCACCTACGGCTACACGGTTGCTGTCGCCCACGCCCAGGTCGGAAAGTTTTTTTATGGCTGCGTGCGCATTCAGGTATAATTGGGGAATAAAGTTGTCATTT
>JBGTIL010000079.1:0-4844 GCA_041745695.1 Chitinophagaceae bacterium
CTGAGTTTCCTAACTCAGGACAATCTCAAACCTACAACCATTTCGTTTTAAGATGCCCGTCGCCTTGCTGTGGTCAACGAACGATTACCTGAGCTAAAGTCATGTCCTGAGTTTGGAAACTCAGGACAGCGGTCGTATAAAGATTGAAGAACACTGCGAATTAGTATTTTATGCTATCGTTAGTGTGGTTGATAGCTCCAGGGTCGCTGTCCTGAGTTTCCTAACTCAGGACAATCTCAAACCTACAACCATTTCGCTGGAAATAAGCCTGGCATCTTGCTGTAGTTCAAAAACGATTACAACCTGAACTAAAGAAATATCCTGAGTTTGGAAACTCAGGACAGCGGAAACTCAGGACGCTCTCAAACCTGCAACTATTCTGTTTATGGATCCAGTTGGATGCGCCTGCGCTTACTCCAGCGACTCTATAAGTGCCTTTAATTCTTCCTGCTTGTAGGCTTGCTGCGGCTCGCTGTTACATTTTATAAGCTCTGAGAGTATACTTTGCAGAATTTGTTTATTGGTGAGTGGCTTGAAAAACTGTGGCTCCTGGGGTGCACCCAGTCTCTTAAAGTAAGCATCAATATCTTTTTGCACAAACACCTGCCCGCTGGTTGGATCAATAAAAAATTCTACTTGCGAAATGTACTGGTCTAAAGGAAGATCACTGCTGTAGCCCCGCTTAAAATAAGCCAGCACAAATTGCTTTGGAATCCCAATTGCTTTTACCGGAACATCCAGCAGATCGCATAGGATGAGGTACACAATGGCATTGCCCACCTGGTTTCCGCGTTTGGTTTCCAGAACCTTGTGCAGCAAAAACTCATTGATGTTGGTATAAGATATTTCGCCACCTTTCAAACCAAAATATCCATACAGGATTCCGGTAACGATCCGCACCTGTTCCAACGGTGTGAGGTAGTTGTTTAATTCGAGCCAGATGTTGCGGCGCAGCTTTTCAATTTCGAGTAATACCGGCGCCGTGAGTAAGTCGGGGTAGTGAAATTTTGCAACAAGCAAAGCACCCAGCATCAGGTCGTGGTGGCCCGAAACATTCCACTGCCTGAAGTCCTCTTTTAAGTCGGTGAAATGAAGCCGGTGAATGAGGAGCTCCAGACGTTCCTGCAGACTTTCGTCAGCCGTGTTCTCCCACAGGTGCTCCAGGTTGGGAATAATGCTTTTTCCATACTCCACAATTTTGTCGGACACAACGCCAAAAACCTCACCATCAGGATCGTCTATCAGTGTTAGTAATGCTGATATTTCATTGTTGTCCGCCATCACAGATCCTTATTTCTTTTTAGTGGTCTTCTTCGCAGCCGTTTTCTTGGCAGCGGCTTTCTTTGCAGGCGCTTTTTTTGCTGCTGCCTTTTTGCTAAAAGCTCCCGGTACCTGGTCTTCAATCATTTTCTTGATCTCTTCCAACCCTAAAGTTGCAGCTTCTTCCGGGCTGTACTTTCCACCGTCTGCTTTACGATTAAGTTTCAGCATTTTTTTTCCGAAACGAACAAAAGGTCCCCAGCGCCCATTCTCTAAATATATCTTCTCAGCGGGCCATTGTTGAATAAAACGGTTGGCTTCCTTGGCTACTTTCTTGCCGATAAGTTCATCAATATCACCCTGCTTTAACTCCTCAAAGTTATAGGCACGTGGCACATTTATGTACAGGTCATTCCATTTTATAAAAGGTCCGAACCGTCCTTTTCCCTTGGTAACAGGCATTCCTTCGAACAGGGCGATTGGCGCATCGGCTTCCTGTTTTTGCCGTAACAGTTGGATGGCAGTTTCCATATCCACCTCGGTAGGTTCCATTCCTTTTGGAAGTGAGATGAACGCTTCACCCCATTTGAGATAGGGTCCAAACCGCCCTGCATTAACTGAAAGCTCCGCTCCTTCGAACGCGCCAAGTGTCAGTGGCAATTTGAAAAGATCGTAGGCTTCCTCCAACGTAATGGTTTCGATACTTTGATTCTGTTTGAGTTTGGCGTAACGCGGTTTTTCCTCATCGTCACTCACGCCTATTTGCACCATAGGTCCATACTTACCCATTCGTGCAATCACCGGTTTGCCTGTTGCCTGATCTGTACCCAGGTCTCTCTCACCGGAAATGCGGTCGGCGGTATCGATCGTTTTTTGAACGTCTGCCTTGAAGGGATTGTAAAAGGCGTCGATCATTTTGCTCCAACGAAGTTTGCCCGTTGCAACTTCATCAAACTCCTGCTCTATCCTTGCGGTAAAACCGTAGTCCATGATCTCGTCAAAATGTTGTTTTAAGAAATCGGTTACTACGAGCCCGAGATCTGTTGGAAACAATTTTGATTTTTCCGCCCCTGTATTTTCTGAGTCTTTCTTTGTGGTAATGGCATCATCTTTCAAAACAAAAACCCGGAATTCACGCCTGACGCCATCTTTGTCGCGCTTTTCCACATAACCACGCTTTAAAATAGTAGAGATCGTAGGAGCATAAGTTGAAGGTCGACCAATGCCCAGTTCTTCCAATTTTTTCACCAGCGACGCTTCAGTGTAACGGGGCTGTGCACGCGTAAATCTTTCAATAGCCTGCATCTCGCGAAGCGGAAGATTTTGTCCGGGTGCTAGCACCGGCAAAAGCGCTTCGCCGTTATCCTCTTCACTGAGGTCTTCATCATCGCGGTCTTCACGGTATACCTTTGTAAAACCTTCAAATTTCATGACCTCCCCGGAGGCGGTCAGCTCAGCGTTATTAGTTGAGATAGCAATTTTTGCAGTTGTTTTTTCCAATACGGCATCTGCCATCTGTGAAGCCATTGTTCGTTTCCAGATCAGCTCATACAGTCGTTTGCCATCGGGGTCATCAACTGTCGTGTGTTGCATGTAGGTAGGGCGTATGGCTTCGTGAGCTTCCTGTGCCGACTCATTTTTGTTCTTGTATTTACGGGCTTGAAAATAGGCATCGCCGTAAAGAGATCTTATGGTAGTGCCGAGATCGTTCATTGCTGTTTCACTCAAATTCACGCTATCGGTACGCATATAACTGATGTGACCGTTCTCGTATAATTTTTGAGCGACAAGCATGGTTCTGCTCACTCCATAGCCCAGTTTCCTGCTGGCTTCCTGCTGCAGGGTGGATGTAGTAAAAGGTGCTGCGGGTGAACGTTTGGTTGGTCTCACCTGGATGTCTTTAACGCTATACTTAGCGCCGATACAGCTTTTCAAAAAGCTCTCTGCTTCTTCCGGTTTATTAAATTTTGACCCTTCGGCTTTAAAACTTACCGACTTACCGCCCGCGTCGTTAGCAAACAACACAGCCTCTACTTTGAAGCTGCTTTGTGTATGAAACGCATTGATCTCTCTTTCACGTTCTGCAATAATGCGTACAGCAACACTCTGAACCCGGCCGGCACTCAGATTGTTCTTCATGCTCATCTTCCGCCATAAAACCGGACTCAGTTCAAACCCTACAATGCGGTCGAGTATGCGGCGGGCCTGCTGCGCATTCACCAGGTTCATGTCAACCGTCCGAGGATTGTCAACCGCCGATTTAATAGCAGGCTTGGTGATCTCGTGAAAAACAATTCTTTTGGTGGTACCCGGATCCAGGCCAAGCACTTCACAGAGATGCCAGCTTATGGCTTCGCCCTCCCGGTCTTCATCCGTGGCCAGCCATACTTCACCGCTTTTTTTTGCCAGCTGTTTCAATTCCCGCACTACCTTTTCCTTGTCATCGGAAATTTTGTAGGAAGGCTTATAATTGTTCTTTATATCAATACCCATGTCTCCTTTTTCAAGATCACGGATGTGCCCATAACAGCTCTTTACCTCGAAGTCGCTGCCGAGAATCTTCTCAATAGTCTTGGCCTTGGCAGGCGACTCTACAATCAATAAGTTCTTCGCCATATACGGTGATTTCTGTTCTTTTTACACCCTCACAGAGGATGCAAGTTAACAGCAAGAATAATATTTTTTTTGTTAGAAGTTGGTCTTCCCTTTTCGGGAATCATTTTCTGAGTAAAGGAGTTACCAAAGAGAGGAGGAGTGCTGCCCAGCGCTTGTACTGCTCGGCAGATGGGTGTAAATCATCTGCAGCAAGAAGAAGAAGATCATCCTTGTCTGTCTTTTCCTTGGCTGTGTCTGCGTATAAAATCTTATACTGAACAGAGAGGGCGTTTGCAATGCTGTTGTAAATGCTGATCTCGTGGCTAATGGTTTTCTGATCATATTTAGCGGCATAGGGAGTACGGCTGTAATCGGGGATCGACAGCATGATGACCGAGGTTTTTTTATCCCGTGTAAGAAGCAGGGCTTTTTGGAGAAGCAACTCAAGATCGTTTTTGTAAGCTTCAACCTCAAGCCCGCGGTATTGGTTATTGACCCCGATGCATAAGGTGATGATATCGTATTCAGGAAGCAATTGCTGCTGTTCCATCACAGCGAGGAGTTCGCCTGTTGTCCACCCGGTACGTGCTACAATTTCTGGTGCATAAAAAGAACAATTGTGATGTCGCAAAAGCTGCACAAGCTGATAAGGAAAACTTTCATGCAGGGGTACTCCTTCTCCGATCGTGTAAGAGTCGCCGAGGGCGAGGTAGGTATAGTGTGTCATGTATGATTTACTTTAAAAAGCACCTGGGTTGAATCACTAGCTATTGCTTTTACAACTGCACTTTCTGACAACTGTGCTCAGGTAGCCGATGGACACAGCTCGCGCCGGTTAAAAGAAATCAACGATAGCCCGGCTCACTTTATTATCGCGGTAGATTCTTCGGTGCCCAAGGCCTTCCGTGATGTGAAATGTGAAGTTGGAATACTGCTTACCCATAATTGGCAACACATCTGAGAGCGGTGTCAGCTCGTCGTTGCGGTCG
>JBGTIL010000080.1:0-2655 GCA_041745695.1 Chitinophagaceae bacterium
CTTTCCGTTCCTGGGCATATTTAAGCGAAAGTTCGTATGCGCCACTGGCTATGCCAAGGGCTTGGGAGGCGATCCCTATCCTTCCACCCGCAAGCGTTTTCATCGCAAACTTGAAACCCAGGCCGTCCTCACCGATTCTATTTTCCCGTGGCACCATCACATCATTAAAAAGGATAGTATGCGTATCGCTTGCACGTATACCAAGCTTATTTTCTTTGCCGGTAACAACCACACCCGGCCAATTTTTCTCAACGATAAAAACATTGATTCCCTTTGAGCCTTTGGAGCTGTCGGTATGTGCAATCACCAGGTAGACTGATGCGCTTCCGCCATTCGTAATCCAGTTTTTTGTGCCATTTAAAACATAGTGGTTTCCTTTGTCTTCGGCAGTGGTTCTTTGCATGGTAGCATCGCTTCCCGCTTCCGGTTCGCTCAATAAGAAAGCACCTGTATATAGCTCGCCGTCTTTTTTGCCTTGCGCGAGCGGCGTCAGATATTTACGTTTTTGCTCCTCGTTGCCATAGGTTTCGAGCCCGTAGCAAACGAGGCTGTTATTAACGCTCATGCACACACTAACACTGGAATCGATCTTGCTTAGCTCCTCCATTGCCAACACGTAACTTACTGTGTCGAGTCCGGCACCACCGTATTCCGGGCTCACCATCATACCCAGAAACCCGAGGTCGGCTAGTTTCATGATCTGATCCCGCGGAAACAGCATCTTCTCGTCGCGCTCAATAACACCGGGCAGGCATTCATTTACGGCAAAGTCCCGCGCAGCCTGCTGAATCATTAAATGTTCCTCGCTTAATTGAAAATTCATTCTTTTTATTGTGCCGCAAAATTACTCTAAATACAGTGTGATTGAAATAGGCAGGGCATTTTTAGCTTCCTGACATAAGGTGCCCACTGCAAGCGTTGATATGGCCATTGCCTTACATACAATTGATATTTGACTCTAATTCATGTTTGAACTGACGAGGACCTGCAGGTCGTGCAGCCCTCTACTTGTGCAGGCGATGGAATACTTTTGAAAAAGATAATTGCAAAAAATGGAAGTACGACTCATTGAACATGATACTCCGAACTATAGAAAGATGATAGAACTGCGTTACAGTGTACTGCTGGAGCCTATCGGGGTACCGCTAACCTTTATAAATGAAAGCGGAGAAAAGCATGACATTCTGATTGGTGCCTATGGAGATGGAACCCTCTGTGGGTGCTGTATTCTAACCGTTCAGGATGATGGCACTATGAAACTGCGCCAGATGGCAGTGGACCTTCAAAAGCAGGGCACAGGAATCGGCAAAATCCTGCTCCGCTATGCGGAGACTTTGTGTAAGAAGCAGGGCTATACGTTATTGCAGCTCAATGCACGCGATGTAGTGATTCCTTTCTACGAAAAACTGGGCTACCAAATTCAGGACGCAGGTTTTACCGAAGTAGGCATACCACACCATACCATGATCAGGCACTTGTGACCGGACCTGATCTGCGTGGAAGAACGCAGCGCTTATACGCGACCCATCTGCTTTAAAAAAGAAACGTGAGAGGCTACTGCATGACGCATTCTGCGGTACTCAATGTAGGGCACATCAAATTCAGCACACGCCTGTTTGATGATCTTATTGAGAGCAGGATAGTGCACGTGAGAAATTTTTGGAAACAAGTGATGCTCTACCTGAAAGTTAAGCCCGCCCACAAACCAATTGATTACCTTATTGCGCGGAGCGAAATTGGCGGTGGTTTTTAGTTGGTGTACTGCCCACTCATCTTCCAGCTTACCTGTAACCTCGTCGGGCATGGGAAAATGAGTATGTTCTACGGTATGCGCCAGCTGAAAAACGATACTGATTACCAACCCTGCTACAATTGTGAAAGACAGAAAGCCAATCAGCCAGGCCGTGAAGCCAATTGTGTAAATAGGTATGGCTATAAACATCGCGAGGTGTAAAACCTTGAAACCCCAGAATATAAAATGATCGGAAGCACTCATCTTTTTGAGTGGCATGCCTCCAATTTTGCGCTGAAAATATTTCTGGTAGTCGAGCACGAAGATCCAAAGGATGTACAGCAAGGCATAAAGAAACCAGAAGTAAATATGCTGGTAGCGATGCAACAAATATTTGGGCTGCGTAGTACTCATGCGCATCCAGGGTTTGATGTCAATGTCGTCGTCTACCCCATCGATGTTCGTATAGGCATGATGGATAACATTGTGTTTCATGTTCCACATAAAATGACTTCCGCCAAGCAGGTTCAAAGAAATTGCGGCCATGCTGTTTACCCACTTGTACTTGCTGAAGCTTCCATGCGCTCCATCGTGCATGATATTAAATCCTATCCCGGCTACTACACAACCGAGCAACACACACTCTAAAATGGCCACCACGGCCACCGGGGTGAAGAAAACCAGGTGAATGTATAGACCCAGGAAGGCAGTAAAAAGAATAATAGCTTTCGAATACAGCTTAATATTACCGGTAACAGACTGACCTGTTTCAATGAAATGCGAATTGATTCTTCTTTTCAGCTCCGTGTGGAACGATTGCGAGACTGTGGCGAACTTCGGTGTTGTCATGAGCGCTTGGTTATCAAGGACGATTGAAAAATTGAAATATCATCAGGTTTCTTCTAAAATAAGAGCATCGAGGT
>JBGTIL010000081.1:0-3611 GCA_041745695.1 Chitinophagaceae bacterium
TCAGGCAACGAAAGATCTTCGGGGCGAACAACACATCATCTGCCCAAAATATGATGCTGCAGCCAATAAGTATATGCAGGCCGTGAACCCAATGATTAAAAAATTCCATACCGAGAAGGCTGAAGCGTTCCGGCAATGGGCAAATGCATTTGTAACCTGGAGCTGGTATGTGGCAGGCAATCCAAAAAATATTGTGCTCATGCAGGCATTTGGAGTTATGGGCACTCTGGAGGGGATGTATGCAGGTGCCGTGGAGGAGCAGGTTGTGATCAATGGCTCCTGCCGTCCACAACGCGAAACGGACCCTGATAGCATTGCGGAGCCCGCCATTCCAAATTTCACCTGTCCGGCAGTAGTGAGCATACCGGTAGGGGCCGATTGGCAGCAGTTGAGCAATGCATCTATGAATTTCAATAAGAATAGTTCAGCTATAAAGCAAAACGCAACTAACCCGGTGCCTAACGGCTCCATTGCCTTCGGATCTGATGGAAACACGGTGGCACAAACCGGCAGAGACCCCTTCGTAAAAACTGCTAACGGGAGCATTTCGCCTGGGATGACGCATGACGATGACCTGACCCCTTTATCAAAAATTCCACTGGAAGATTTGACGCCTTTATCAAAGATTCCCTCAGAGGAACTGACCCCACTATCACATATTGCAGATGAGCTGACGCCACTGCCAGACCTGCAGAAAAGCAATCTGGCAAAAGACCTCCTTAAAAAAATGATGAAAGCAGATTGTAAAAACGTAAGGAACTCGAAAGATGTTTTAAAGGAAACTTTAGAAAGAATGATGAAAAGAGTAAAAGAACTGGACGCCTACGAAAATGTGTTGGAACAGATCAAAAAATTGGAAACCAACATCGTGCAGACAGAAACAGACGCAGCGCGTAAAGAGCAGCTCCAAAAACAGATAGAGAGAATGCAGCAGGAGACAGAGAAAATGGATACCTACGAGCAGATTGCCGAATCTAAAAAAGAGCTGGAAAAGATCATGAAAGAAATGGACGCTATGGATGACAAAAAATTGATGAAGGAGAAATTTGAAAAGATTTTGAGGTCAGTGGACGACATGGAAGCAGCACCTGCCATTCTTAAAGATATACAGCAAAACGGGCTGCAACCTACCATAAGCACAGGTCTTCAGGCGCCGGGGACTTTCACAGCAATTAAAGGATTGTTCAATTAAATAACACTAAAGGGCAGATAGTTTACCCTTAGTTGGGTCAACGGGAGCTGCGGAAAGCTACATCAAGACTATCGATGCCCTAGCCCTGTATTTCAAAATAGCTATTAACCAACCATAAATAAAGTGACATGAAAATTTTAGCAGTCATCATTTTGGCCCTCTTATCAACTACAAATTTGCAGGCACAATTATTAAAAAAGATGAAACAAAAAGCTGAAGAAGCGATCAGTAAGCAGGTGAACAAATCTGCTGAAGCCAGGCAGGGTGAAGCCCAGGAAAAGACCGCTGCAGCTGAGTCAGACAGTGCAGGTGATACGAAAACAACTGCGGGCACCCCCAACCTGAAAGTGTACAGCAAATTTGATTTCGTACCAGGCAACACCATCCTGTATTACGACAACTTTGAAAAAGACAACATCGGTGAATCGCCCATGGGATGGATTACGTCTACATCGGCAGAAGTAGTAACTGTTGAGGGGCTGGAGGGTAGGTGGCTCAAGTTGGCTGCTACGAGCTCCAGGCACATTACCCGCAACAAAAAACAAAGTTGGGGGAATAATTTCACCATTGAATTTGATCTGTTGATTGTCAAGAATACCTACGACCCACGAATTGATATCTTGCTGATCAACACGGGCGGAAACTTAGTAACCGACGAAGCGATTTTAAGTAGTGGTAAACCTGCAATTAATTTTGGATCTATTCTGGGTGCCGAGGGTACGAAGGCGCGTGCTACACTGTATGGAATGGATAACAGGAAATTATCGGATAATATGTCTGAGAACCTTGGCTACAACAATACAGTGCCTGTTCATATCAGCATGAGCGTGCAGGGAAAACGGTTCCGGATGTGGTGGAATGACAGAAAGCTGTATGACCTCTCCGCGGTGTCCGACCAATACCTGCCCAACCAGTTAGGGTTTACATTTGGAAGTGTGGGCGGGTCGGACTTTTATTTGAGTAATGTTCGTGTAGCCAAAGACGTCCCCGATACCCGTGCCCGCTTTGAAGAAGGAAAGGTGGTGAGCAACCTTTTATTCCATACGGCTACCGCTACACTGAAACCTGAAAGCATGGGCTCCCTGCTCGATTTAAGCAAAGTACTGAAAGAAGTCACATCGCCTGTAAAGATCGTTGGTCATACAGACAGCGACGGTGATGATGGCGCTAATCTGAAACTTTCTGAACAAAGAGCACAAGCAGTAAAAAGCATTCTGGTGAGCCAGTACGGGCTAAACGAAAGTAAACTTACAGTGGAAGGCAGGGGTGAAACGCAACCCCTTTCCAACAATACAACACCTGAAGGAAAAGCGCAAAACCGGAGGGTCGAATTTATATTCAAATCGGAAGCAGACAAGTATGTAAAACCAGCAGGTAATGCTGATGCCAGTTCAAAGCCCGTTGCCAATACCGATAAGCCTGCAGCAAACACGAGCAAGTCGACAGATGCTGCTGCGGGTGCCAGTGTAGTTAAGTTGCAGAGCAAGATTCTCACCACTACCCTCAATCATGCACAATTCATGAAAACCGGGGAATTCACGTACACATTCATTGCCAGCAAAGAAGAGGGCGACCACAAAAACAACTATTTTAAAATAGCCCTGAAGTCGGTGAACATGACATTAAAACCGGAAACATTCAACTTCAAAGACGTCAACGAAAAGAATCCCCTGTATGGAACAAAGAAATATGCGGAGATCAGCAGCAATGAAGCAGTGTTGTACTTTGGCGCTGCGCAGAAACCTTTTATATATCAATTTTCGCCCATCATAGCCAGTGGAACAATGGCTTCTTATGTAGATGAATCACTCGCAAAAAATCTGCCACCTGTATCCCCCAATTGCAAATTCGTTATAGAAAAGGTAGAGGATGGTAAGGCCAGTGGCTACTTTACCGTAGGTATTATGACCGAAGGTCTTAAGCCTATTAAGAAAGGTGATGCAATGGAGGAGACTTTTACCACAGGGTTTGCAGGGGAACTCAAGTGTACTTTTTCAAATGTCCCGGTGTATTGATCATACGATACCGGGTGGAGTGCAGACAATAAACCCGGTATTTTTTTTCTTAAGTGTGCGGTCTCTTTCGTACCAGGAACGGCAGTTTAAGCCTGTTCAAAACGTGCCTTACCAAAAAATTGGGGCAGGTGAAAGTCTGGCTTTTCAGATTGTATATCTGACCACGCCAAAAAATGGGGTTCAGGCAGGGCATCACCACATTTGTAGAAGTTTACGCGGCATTCTTTTCCGGCAATGCTTTCCAGCTGGTGATGAACAAAAAGCTTGAGAGGAATCATAACGGTCAGCTCCCAATAAACGAGACCTGTTTTCTCTTGCATCATTGACTGCACGCTAATGTCTTTTACAATGGCCACAGGTAGCAGGCTACGAGCCATCCTGTTTTTACCATACCCAAAGCGTGC
>JBGTIL010000082.1:0-1613 GCA_041745695.1 Chitinophagaceae bacterium
AATTTAGCGAATGATGTGGCTACCGGCAAAAGGACAGTTGCAGATGCCCGCACTTTTTATGCAACAGCCATCAAAGAGTTTGCCTTGCAGAATAAAATGTCACCTTATATGGGATCTTTCCAATTTGATGTAGCTAAAGGAGGAACTATGGATACCGATAAGCATGGTGTTTCTGAAGAAGAGAACAAGCAAATTACTGATGCTATGAAGAAGATGGCAGAAAAGGAAAAGAAATAACCGATAAGTACGGTTAAGAAAGAAGCCGGATGTGACTATCCGGCTTCTTTCTTAAACCTAGCTCAGTTACATTAGCCAATTATATAGTTGCTGATTCTTTCACTTTTGCTGCAACGGCTTTAGGAGATAGGCAGCGTCGAATCACAATTAGGAGGGAACATTGGAAATGGAATCAACACCAATTTTGACCTTATTAACACTGTTTCGGCCACGGTGTTTCTTTTTCTTAATCTTTAACCGGAATAAATTCAAGCGAAACCGAATTCACGCAATGCCTTGTGTTTTTTGCAGTAAAGCGTTCGCCTTTAAATACATGGCCTAAATGTGCATCACAATTGTTACAAACTATTTCAATCCGTCTTCCATCAGCATCAGGCAAATGTTTTACAGCACCTTCAATTTCGTCATCAAAACTGGGCCATCCGCAATGGGAATCAAATTTGTCATGAGAACGATAGAGCGGTGTATTACAACGACGGCAAACATAGGTGCCTGTTTCCTTATAGTTGGTGTATACGCCGGTAAAAGGTCTTTCTGTTCCTTTATGCACAATCACTCTTTCTTCTTCAGATGTTAGTTTATTGAGTTCCATTATTAAGCTTTTATTTTTTATCAGATACCTGGTAGAAGCGACAAGATGACTTCGCCCTTAGGAATATAAATAGCAACAGTTTTATTAGCTTTCATTTTTTTGTTTCACGATTAAGAGTAATTACGATTATTTTTTGACCGCTACTTTGTTTCTTGTTTTTTCAGAGTCTGTATCAAGCCCCCGTAAAAACTCAACAATATCTGCACGTTGTTTTATATCAGCAATATAAAAGGGATGGGGAGATTTCTTGCCCCGCTTGGGATCTATTAGTTCATCCAAACTTTTTACAGAAGCATCGTGCAGAAATAATGTTGTTCTTGCAAGGTCAAGAAGCAGTGGAAGTGCATTGCCACGTGGCCCGCCATGTGCGCTGGCATCTACAATTACCATTTTATCATCAAAGTTGCCTGGTGAATTGAGAACTTTGCTCAACTTTTTGTTTCCTCTTAAACCAACCACTAATGGAGTATATCCTGGCCAAAGCGTTTTAAGATCGACCAATGTTGTTGGTACTGCTTTACTCTGATCTACGTTGTGGCAACTGGTGCAGTTGGTTCTAAATAATTCACGTCCCCGCATGGCCATTTCCTCATTTACGTTAGGAGCAGGAGGCGCTTGTAAAGCAAATGTGTAGGCAGCCATATCCTTTACCTTTTGCTCATCTACAAGCCGCCCCACAATATTATTTAATTCACCAGGCTTGCCTCCTATTTTTGCCCGAACAAACGGATATCCGGTAATTCCTGTTTCTTTCAATATCTCTTTATATTCTTTATGTATCTGT
>JBGTIL010000083.1:0-3061 GCA_041745695.1 Chitinophagaceae bacterium
TGCTGGACATTTATACTTCCAGCTCAAGAACAGTGGATGCATTGTCCAAGCTCGACCTGCCAAGTGGTGTGGAAGTAGAGATTAAGGCATAATTGACAGGCATCGGCATTGAGCCGGTTAAACCGATAAATGAGTTCTTATACATTATTAATACTTCATCTCTCAATCTAAACCGGCTTCGGCTGGCGATGAAAAAAGAGCTCTGAGCAGAGAAACTGCAACTGATTTTTGTCTTCCGGGACAAGAAGGATTGCAAAAACATATAAACAAGCCCTTCGAGGTTTGTTTGTCACCGGTACTTCCCCAGCCTTCATTGTGAGGCGATTCGGGAAAAGGTCGGTGATGAACCAGGATTGACCCTTCAACCCATTTCATCAACAGAAGTTGGAAGCGAAGAATGTCTTGTATGACCTTGCGGGAACAACCGTAAGAAAATGAAAGGAATCATTGGCAAAAAGATCGGGATGACCAGCATCTTCGATGTCAGCGGCAAGCAAACAGCTTGTACCATTATTGAGGCCGGACCATGCGTGGTTACGCAGGTTAAAACCCAGGAAACCGATGGCTACAGTGCCTTGCAGGTTGCCTACGGCGACAAAAAAGAAAGCCGCATTCTCCTCTCCGAAAAAGCACACTTTGCAAAAGCCAATACTTCGGCTAAAACCTGCGTCAAAGAATTCAGAAACTCTTCACTAGAAAAAGCCATAGGCGATACGATTACAGTCGACATATTCGCTGAAGGCGATAAGGTTGAAGTAGTTGGTACTACAAAAGGAAAAGGTTTCCAGGGTGTTGTTAAACGCCACGGATTTTCCGGTGTGGGTGAAGCGTCCCATGGTCAGCACGACCGTTCAAGAGCTCCCGGTTCAATTGGAGGATCTTCGTATCCCGCACGTGTATTTAAAGGTATGCGCATGGCCGGAAGAATGGGACAGGATAGGGTTAAAATCAAAGGACTGAAAGTCATCAAAATTTTTGCAGACAAAAACTATATACTTGTCAGTGGCGCAGTGCCAGGACATATCGGTTCTATTGTTGTAATCCAAAAATAATGACGTGCTTCAGGCATGTTTGAAAAAAAAGTAAAATGCAAGTTAACGTACTAAACATACAAGGGCAGGAAACAGGAAGAAGTATTGATTTCCCGGAAGAGATCTTTGGGATCGAGCCAAACAATCATGCAATCTACCTGGCAGTAAAACAGTACCTGGGCGCACAGCGGCAGGGAACCCACAAGGTAAAAACCCGTGCAGAGGTCAAAGGATCAAGCCGGAAACTTCACAAGCAAAAAGGAACCGGTGGATCCCGTAAAGGAAATATCCGCAATCCTTTGTATAAGGGCGGTGGTACCGTATTCGGACCTAAGCCACATAAATATGATATTAAGTTGAACCGCAAGGTGAAAGACCTGGCGAAGATGTCGGCGTTGACACATAAGGCTAAGGCAAACGCGATTGTAGTTGTGGAAGACCTGCAGATAGATAAGCCTGGAACGAAGAACTTCATGAACATCCTCACAAGTTTAAAAGTTTCTGATAAGAAGATGATGTTCGTGCTCCCGGAGTACAACAACAATGTATACATGAGTCTTCGCAATGTTCCTTCGGTTCTTGGTGTGTTGCTAAGCGATCTAAATACTTATGACATTCTGAATTCTGAGGTGCTGGTGCTTACAGAAAGTGCTGCAAAGATTTTTGCGGGTGGCGAAGAAGAAGTGGTGGCAGCCTGATAAGAGGTTGAAGTGAGTAAAGTTATTTTTCAAATTTTCAAATTGTATTCGGATGAAGCTTTCTGAAGTGCTAATCAAACCAATTTTAACTGAGAAGGCTAATGGCCAGCAGGAAACCCTGCATCGGTATGCTTTCAAAGTGGCAAGAAGGGCTAATAAGCTGGAAATAAAAAAGGCTGTAGAAGAATTTTACGGTGTGGCTATCATTGATGTAAACACCTCTGTTGTTCCCGGTAAAAACAAAACACGTTTTACCAAAAAGGGGTTTGTAAAGGGCATGAAGCCGGCTTACAAGAAAGCAATGGTAACAGTAGCTGCGGGCGATACTATCGATTTGTATTCGAATATTTAATATCAGTAAGCTGATCAGGCTAGCACCAGAAAAACTCACTGAGCAAACGACAGGTCTGCAGGACCTGAAAACAAAAAGAAAATGGCATTAAAGAAATATAAACCAATTACAGCAGGTACCCGTTGGAGAGTAGGTAACGCGTATGCAGAAGTTACCACAAACGTGCCTGAGAAATCTTTGGTAGAGATCAAAACCCGTTCGGGTGGACGTAATTCAAACGGACGCCGGGCGATGCGTTATATTGGTGGTGGTCATAAAAAAATGTACCGCATCATTGATTTCAAGCGCAACAAGAAAGAAGTGCCGGCAACCGTGATGACGATAGAGTACGATCCAAACCGTACCACCTTCATCGCCTTGCTTAACTATGCAGACGGTGAGAAGCGTTATATACTTGCTCCCCAGGGATTAAAAGTAGGTGCCACAGTAGTGAGCGGCGATGGCGTTGCTCCGGAACTGGGTAATTCCCTGCCGTTGAAAAATATGCCTTTGGGTACTGTTGTTCATAACATCGAAATGCAGCCAGGACAAGGCGGAAAAATCGCACGTAGTGCAGGTTCTTCAGCGCAGCTTTCCAATAAGGAAGAGAAGTACGCCATTCTTAAGATGCCAAGCGGTGAGTTGAGAAAGGTGCTTGTAAATTGTTTTGCTACCGTTGGGGTTGCTTCCAATTCTGATCATAGCCTGCAGTCGATGGGTAAGGCAGGACGGAATGTGTGGAAAGGTATTCGTCCACGCGTACGTGGTGTAGCCATGAATCCTGTGGATCACCCGATGGGTGGTGGTGAAGGACGTGCTTCGGGTGGTCAGCCCCGCTCCAGAACCGGTGTTTACTCAAGAGGTTTAAAAACACGTACAAAAGGAAAGGGCAGCGATAAAATGATCATCCAGCGCAAAGACGGAAAAAAGCTGGCTAAATAAAAAATTAAAGATGAGGGTGGGAAATAATCATTCCGCTTATCATCTTCAATCATACATCT
>JBGTIL010000084.1:0-6814 GCA_041745695.1 Chitinophagaceae bacterium
TCGAATTTAAGATTATTGGATCGCAGGTATTTCACGGCATTTACAACAGAGACCGTGAAAAGAATCATCATGCTGAACCACATGGAAACGTGGAAGTAAAGATTGCGGATGGTTTCATTCAGGATACGTACACGGGGCACATCAAATAATAACCCGGCCGTGAAAGTGTAGGTCAGAAGAACAATGCAAGCTATTTTCCACCACCATTTATTCATAAGCGGTACACGTAACAGGCGTTACATCTTTTGTAATTGCCTGCAAAAATAAGGTTCAACTGCTTTAAAAGGTATAATTATTATCAGCTTTAGTCTTTCCATAAAAATGGAAAGAGGATGATAGACAGCAGCACTACCAAAATGTCTAATACAACAAGAAGCAGCAGGGCAGTAACCGGCACTGTGCCTTCGGTGCTGAACGATGTTGCGGAAATTTTCATCAGTATCACCAGCTGCGGAATGATTAAAGGAAAACCAAGGATCGCCATGATAGCTGCATTTTGCTGTGCTTTTGCAGCAATAGCTGCCAGAAAACTGAATACAAGACTCAAACTCCATCCGCCTAAAAACACGATGCCGGCAAACTGAATGGGCTTGAGTGAAGGGCTACCAAAAAACAAATAGAAAAGTAACAAACTCAATCCGCTCATCACCAGCATGAGCACCGAATTGAATAACAACTTGGCTAGAATAAAATTCTGCGCGCTAACGAGAACACCAAAATAAAGCATACGTCCGCGGCTTTCCTGCAGAAAACTTTTCGCCACTGCATTGATACATACAAACAATTGGATCATCCAAAACAGCCCGTTCCACACCTGACTTTCCGGTGCGTCAATAGCCAGGAACAATACAAAAATGGTGGAAGCCACATAAAGAAGCACACCATAGAAGCTATACTGCTGTCGTATTTCCAACAGCACATCTTTCTTAAAAAGGGTGAGCACCTGGCTGAGATTACTCACGGTAGAAACTTCATTGTGTAAAAATAGTTTTAAACACTATCCGATCGTAGGCAGGGGTATTGACCCGAGATTTCGGCTTGCCGGGCAAAGGTCCCATTAAACAGTGTCGCCGGCGTAATAGCATTTGCGGCAGCGGGGTTCATATACATCTTTTTCTCCAAGCATGATACGGTCACTGTTGGGAATTTTACGGTAGGAGTAGTTGGCGATGTTGCCACACCTCGTGCATATAGCATGCAGTTTAGTAATGTATTCTGCCTGCGCTAGTAAAGGGGGCATAGGACCAAACGGCTTGCCCAGAAAGTCCATGTCCAGTCCGGCTACAATTACGCGTACGCCTCTGCATGCCAGTTTTTTACAAACTTCCGGCAGCTCTTCATCGAAGAACTGTGCTTCGTCAATACCAATAACAGCACACTCACCTGCAAGCAGTATGATCTTATGAGAATGATTTACCGGAACGGCTTCCATAGAGTGATCGTCGTGAGAAACAATATGGAGCGCATCATAACGGACATCAATACCCGGTTTAAATATGCCGATTTTTAAATTGGCGATCTTAGCCCGGTTCAATCTTCGCATCAGTTCTTCTGTCTTGCCCGAAAACATTGACCCACAAATGATTTCAATCCATCCGCTGCACGGTCCGTTAATATGTGGTTCAATAAACATCTTGCGACTGTAATTGCCAAAGCAACAATTTTTTAGAAAGCTTTATTACTTTTAGGCCCGATTTTACCTGTTGTTGCTGCCAGCTCTATTCAAAGCCGCCAAAAGTACCAAAATCAAATGGAAAGGATCCAGCATTTAATAAACCAGTTAACGAAACAGCAGGCAAAGGGAGAAAGCATCTCCGAGTTACTCAACACCGTTCAAATGCTGCAGCAGCAATTAATTCTGAAACAGAAAAGTAGAGCAGCGGAAAACTTTAAAGCAGCAGTAGTAATGCCGGGAAATACGGCGCTCCATCCCGAAGGAAAATGGGAGGAGACCGAAGCGGTGCCAGGTTTGTCCATACCTGAAAGCGACCGTCGTTTCATGCCCGCCGATAATTTGCGAGCGCCAAATCCGCTTGTGGCGACTGCACAAAACCTGCCGCCTGAGCCAGTTCGGTCCGAACCACTTCCAGTAAAACAGAAGGTTGAAGCTTTACCCATCCAAACAGTAACCCCGCCACAGGTATTCCCTGCCTACGATGATGAAGAGATTCCAACCCTAAGCCCGCAGCGGGCCAAGGAAAAAGAGTTACACGAAGTTCTGGCAGAAACGAAAGGTTCTCTGAACGACAGTCTCAAAGCCGAGAGAAAGGAATTGGGAAATGCCTTCAAAGAAGCACCGATCAAAGACCTTCGAAAGGGGATAGGCGTTAACGACAAGTTTGTTTTTATAAGTGAATTGTTCCGCGGCGACGATATAATGTACGAGCGAAGTATTAAAACGATCAACGAATTTCGCATACTCCCTGAAGCAGAATACTGGATCAACCGCGAGTTGAAAGTAAAACTAGGCTGGAACGATGCAAAGGATACAGTGCAACATTTCTATGCCATTGTGAGAAGACGATTTTCCTGAATGTAACCCACCACCTTTTCACTGGCTCCCTGATTTGCCTGTACGTAAGCTCCACCTGTTTCTCCGCTTTCATGCAGAAGGGTTGCATCATTCAACAGTTTAAGCACAGTATCCCGAAGCTCCGTGGACGAACCAATTTTAAAAGCACCGCCTTCATTAACCAGCGCTCTTGCTTCGGCAAACTTTTGAAAATTTGGTCCAATCACAACCGGCTTGCCCCAGGCTGCTGCCTCCAGTGTATTGTGAATACCGCTCTTATTAAAGCCTCCGCCTATGTAGGCTATCGTGGCGTACTGGTAAAGCTGCGACAGCATGCCGGTGTTATTAACAAGTAGTACGCGCTGGTTGGCATACTGTCCCATTTCGGAATAAAGAATAGAGTTGTCGAAAAGCTCCTTCAATTTCAGGATGTGCTCTCCGGTCACTTCATGTGGCGCTATAATGAGTTTGCAGTAGGAGGGTAGTGCTGGTAATATCTGGGCCAGCAAAGTTTCATCGGTTAACCAGGTGCTGCCCGCTATCAACACCTTACCTGAAGTTACAAAGCTGTCCAAACCTTCCAGTGAAATCCTGTTTTCTTTAATACTACTTACACGATCAAAGCGCGTATCGCCGCCCAGGCTGCAATGCCGGACATTAATAACACGCAATAATTGAATCGAGTTCTGGTCCTGTACAAAGATCCAGGTAAAGAACTGCAGGATCTTTCTGTAAAAACCTCCATACCATCTAAAAAAAAGCTGACCCTTACGGAAGATGGATGAAACAAGTAAAACTGGAATTTGCCGATCATTCAGTGCTTTCAAATGATAATACCAGAAGTCGTATTTTATAAAAATGGCCAATTCGGGCTTAACCATATTTACAAAGCGGGCGGCATTAGCTGCTGTATCGAGCGGAATGTAGCACACGTAGTCTGCACCCTTGTATCTCGTGCCGGCCTCAAACCCCGAAGGCGAGAAGAATGTTATCAGTACCCGGTGGCCCGGAAAGTTTTTCTTACACAAGTCGATTACAGGTTTAGCCTGTTCCAGTTCACCAGCTGAAGCGCAATGAACCCAGATGATTTTGCAATTATCCGAAAGCGCTTGTTTTAGTGTGACGAAAAGATCTTTTCTATCCCTCACCCACAGTGCAGCTTTTGAATTCCACGATGCAGCCAGGCCAATACCGAACCTCAGGAGCCATACATAAACGCGATATAGTGCTAACAAGCGATAGAGGTTGATGGGGTTAGGGCAAAAGTAAAGGCATTCTTTCTTCCAATACCTTTTTACTATTTTTGCGCCGCTTCAAAAATTATAACAATGCGGCCGATACAGATGGTAGATTTGGGAGAAGAGTACCGGAAAATAAAACCGGAAGTTGATGCGGCCATGCAAACTGTGCTCGATAGCACTGCATACATAAATGGTCCACAGGTGCAGCGTTTCGCACGCGCACTGGCAGAGTACCAGGGGATAAAACATGTAGTTACCTGCGGAAATGGAACCGACGCTTTGCAGATTGCAATGATGTCGCTCGGACTGCAACCAGGTGATGAAGTCATCACACCTTCCTTTACCTACATTGCAACCACAGAAGTTATTGCACTTTTGGGACTAACGCCTGTATTTGTTGAAGTGGATCCCAGAACATTTTGTATCGACCCGAAAGCCGTTGAAGCCGCAATAACTCCGAAAACAAAAGCTATTGTGCCCGTACACCTGTATGGCCACGCTGCCCAGATGCAAGAGATAATGGCACTGGCAAAGAAACATGACTTGTTTGTAATAGAAGACAATGCCCAGGCTATCGGCTGCGATTACTATTTTGAAGACGGTACTTCCCAGAAAACAGGGTCGATTGGCACAGTCGGTACTACCTCTTTCTATCCTTCTAAAAATCTGGGTTGTTACGGCGACGGTGGCGCTATGGCAACCAATGATGATGCACTTGCTATCCAACTAAAAATGGTGGCCAATCATGGGCAGAGCCAGCGCTACTACCACGATGTGGTGGGCTGTAACAGCCGGCTGGATACGCTGCAGGCAGCAATATTGGAAATCAAACTTAAACGCCTCGATCAATACATTGCTGCCAGACGAAAGGTGGCAGACTATTACGACGCTGCCTTTGCAGGTAATGACCATATCGTAACCCCCTACCGGGCTGAGTATTGCAGGCACGTTTTTCATCAATATACAATTGTGTTGCAGCATGGAGATCGCAATGGGCTGGCAGATCACTTGTCGGCTAAAAAGATCCCGTCAATGATCTATTACCCTGTTCCGGCGCACCGCCAGAAGATGTTTGCACAGCCGGGAGTGGAAGCAGTGCATTTGCCCGTTACAGACTGGCTTACAGAAAGAGTGATATCCCTGCCTATCCATACGGAGATGCAGGAAGAGCAATTGCAATTGATCACCAGCGAAGTTTTAGCATACACAAAAAATTAAGAGACCACATGTACCAGGAACTCGTTGAAAAGAAACAAAAGCTGGCTGTAATTGGCCTGGGTTATGTGGGACTTCCACTGGCGCTCGAATTTGCAAAAAAGATATCGGTTATCGGCTTCGACATTAATCAGCAAAGGGTTGATTTGATGAAGCAGGCTATCGATCCAAGCAATGAACTGGATAAAGAGGCGTTCTCCGGATGCGATATTGTTTTTACTACATCGCTTGACGTTTTAAGAGAAGCAACGTTCTTTGTAGTAGCCGTTCCGACGCCGGTTGATGAACATAACGTACCCGACCTCACACCGGTCAAAAAAGCTTCCCAAACGATCGGTAAGGTCGTTAAAAAAGGTGACTACGTAGTGTTTGAATCTACAGTATACCCTGGCTGCACGGAAGAAGACTGCCTGCCTATCATTGAACAGGCTTCCCACCTAAAAAACATAGTTGATTTTAAACTTGGCTATTCACCCGAGCGCATTAATCCGGGCGATAAAAAACATACCATACGTACTGTAGTAAAAGTAGCGTCGGGCTGTGATGCAGAATCACTGGAAGAGATCGCAAAAACCTACGAGTTGGTTGTAGACGCAGGTGTTCACCGTGCTTCATCTATCAAAGTGGCTGAAGCTGCCAAGATAATCGAGAACACGCAACGCGATCTGAACATTGCGCTCATGAATGAGCTCTCCATCATTTTTGACAAGATGGGTATCAATACTTTTGAAGTACTGGAGGCGGCAGGCACCAAATGGAATTTTCTAAAGTTCTTCCCTGGTTTGGTGGGCGGTCACTGTATTGGTGTTGATCCCTACTACCTTACTTATAAGGCAAGCGAATTGGGTTACAATTCAAAAGTGATCCTTGCCGGCAGGCAGATCAATGATAATATGGCGCACTACCTGGCGAAGAAAATTGTACAGCATATCATTAAGACCGTCAGCAACGTGCGCGAAGCAAAAGTGCTTGTGATGGGCGCTACCTTCAAAGAAAATGTGAGCGATATCCGCAATTCCAAAGTAGCAGATGTTATTAAAGAACTGCAGTCTTATTTTCTTAATGTAGACGTTCACGACCCGTATGCAGATGCGCAGGAACTACAGCACGAATATGGACTGAGCCTGACCGAAAACCCGGGCACCGACTATGATGCCGTAATAGTTACTGTGTGTCATGAGCCCTATGCAGCACTTGATGATGCTTACTTCCAGGGTATTACCAAGCCGGATGCTATCATAGCAGATTTGAAAGGTACTTATAGAGGCAAACTTACAAGCCGTCACTACTGGAGTTTTTAATTATGAAGTTTTCACCTTGTGCTATACCCGGACTGATTGTGATAGAGCCTGCTGTGTTTGAAGACAGCCGTGGTTATTTTTTCGAGGCTTACAACGAGTCGGTATTCCGTCGCAACGGCATCAATAGCACGTTTGTGCAGGATAATCAGTCGCACTCCGTAAAGGGAGTGATTCGTGGCCTCCATTTTCAAATGGCGCCTTACGCTCAGGCTAAACTGGTACGTGTGCTTGATGGAAGCATTTTGGATGTAGCCGTAGACATCCGGAGCGGTTCGCACACCTACGGGCAGCATTTTTCTATTGAGTTAACAGCCGCCAATAAAATCCAGCTGTTTATCCCTCCGGGTTTTGCTCACGGCTTTTCTGTACTTTCCGACACCGCTTCTGTGATGTATAAATGCGATAATTTATATAACAAACAAAGTGAAGGGGGCATCCTCTATAATGATCCCGAACTGAATATAGACTGGCAAGTAGAACCTGCCGGCGAAGCCATTTCTGAAAAAGATGTCATCCTTCCCACGCTGCGGAATTGTACCCACAAC
>JBGTIL010000085.1:0-7191 GCA_041745695.1 Chitinophagaceae bacterium
CCATGTAATCCTGCGCATCGAAATGCGACCGGGTTGTGTTGGGCGAACCAACACCATGCACAATAGCCAGTCTTTTCTCTGTGAAAAAAGGTTCAAAAGAAGCCATCGACGGATGTAGTCCGAATCGACCATCGAGGTCAATGAGTGGCTTGCTACCACTTGCGGCAGCCGACATGTAAAGATTTGGCCTTGCCTTTTGCAGGTAAGTATCTGTAAAAGGAGTTACGGCCATGAGCCCGTCCATTGCTCCTCTTTGAAATATGCACAGTAGTACTTTATTTTTTTTGTAGGGCATCCATATCTTGGTGGCATCTGCAGCCTTCGCCAGGAAGCCCGGTACGCCTCCCAGCCCGGCGCTGACAAGTGCCAATGCCCCTCCTTTTAAAAATACGCGTCTTGTTGCCATACAGTTGATTTTTAATTTTTTTGCTTCTGTTCCTGTGTAAAGCTTTTAGATTTTTCCTCGGAGCCAGTTTGCCGTTCGGATATATTGATGGTGTGTGATTTCGTAAGTCGTCCTTTAAATTTTCTATCGCCGCTGGTATTCAGGTGAGCCTATAATGATCCCCACCACCTGAGCCAGCATAGGATTATTGTTTCGCACCTGACCCTGGTCTGCTGAGTTTCGTTTGTTTTCCTTTTTTCGCTTCATGCCAATGTTGCTTTCATCCATCATCATTTCCTCATCGTTAGCGGTGTCGCCCTTTGCTACAGCATTTGCCGCAGATTCTACAGCTGTCTCAAAAGCTGGATCGCCCAGTAAGGGTAACAGCCTTTGCATAGTTTCATTCACATTTCGTTCAGGCAGGAGCAGGTGGCTGTAAATCTTCAGGGCTGCTTCAGCACTTTCGGGTTCATGATTGTTATTCAGGTCCAGCAGGTTTACGCGAATGCCCGGGATGCGCCCAGAGGCAAGGGCCAGTCCAAAATTCATCCGGTTGAGCAGTGAACCGGTATTGATCCAGTAGTCGCCCCTGTCGGGGAAACCGGTAGGGGCTGTGTAATTATACATTTTCTGTCCCATTTTGGATATCCACTGGTACAAGGGATAAGGAGTAATAACCTCGGCATCCGTACTGCGCAGGGTACTTATGGCCAGTTCGAACGGGGACTTGGTTTTTTGGCGCAGTGCACCTCGCTGCCAGAACTCCGGACTTTGAACCATTGCCAGAAGCACCGAAGCAATGTTCCCCTGTGTTTTTGAAAACACTGCTGCCATGTTTTTTACAAGGGCTGGTGGCGGTGTATCGCTTACGAAACGAATAGCTATTTTTTTGCATATAAAGTTTGCGGTTGCAGCATGTGTTGCCAGCAGATGAAGCAACTGGAGTCCTTCCTCGTGCCCGCTGCCAGCCGGAAAACGGTGTCCCATCCAGGTCTTTTCCTGCTTGTCGTGCCGTTGCGGGAGAAATAAAAAATTATCATCGTACACCAGCCCCCGACTTTCCAGCAGCTGCCTGTTGATGTTGTTGTTGCGGGCTGCTTTGTATTCAATCGACGGGTTCAGGCTCCAGCCAGTTAGTATCCTGGCTGCAGCTGTAACATCGGACTGCGTATAACCGCCATCCACTCCCATAGTATGCAGCTCCATAACCTCACGTGCATAATTCTCATTCAATCCGCGCTGCTGCGGCTTCCTTACAGGTTGAGCGATTACCCGAACTCCAGGGCTGTCGGCCTGGAGTCCACGTTTTGCGGTTCGATCATTGGATGCCCGGCGTTGGGGCAGCGCATTCATATCCTGTACAGCAGAACTCCTGGCATTGTCGAGGTAGACCAGCATAGCCGGCGATTTTGCAGTAGCCAGTAGAAGCGTTTCGAACCCGCCCACGACGTTGGGACGTATCACATCTCTTTCGTAAGAAGTGATAAATTGTTGTATCCCACCTTTTGAAGCTGCCACGTTGAAATGATTGAACCAAAAATCTGTCATCACCTCGTGTAACTGGTTTTGAGCATACGCAGCGCGCAGGATCTTCTGTGCTACCAGCTCTTTTAAAAGCTCAGCTTGCGGTTTCAAACCTTGCTCTGTCATATACTTGCCCAATACTTTTCTGTAAGCATCCCTGTCTTCTTTATTTACGTCTTCTTTTTTTACCACACCACTTTTGATGGCACCTGCAAGAGCCTGCGCTGGCCGGGGATAGGTTTGAACAATTTGTGCATTGGAAAGAGTGAGTGAGCTATAGTTGAGGAGCTTTTTATTAATGACTGTTTCATCCAACTTTCCCTGAAGCTGATCCTGAAACCAAGGTTCCAAACCTTTTGCTACAATCTGCTCCAGTTCGCCGGGTCGCGCGCCAAAAGAGAACCGGCTGACCAAATGGGCCGCGGCCTCCCGCTCACTTAAACCTGCTGCTTCGTATGGGAAGAGAGAGTCGGGCGGGGGGGAATTGGGCTGTTGATAGAAAGAGGTAAGTAATAGTCCGACTGCGATCACTGGCAGCAACATTATGGCTGGCTTCATCTTTCTCATTAGCTTATTTTGAATTTTTGGAATGCTTCAGGTCAGGCGCAATAGACCAGCTATCCCTCCCCGATGTTTAAAGCCCAAGGTTAATAAATGTTAGCGTTTTTAATACTAAACTCCCCGCTTCAACTATTGTTGCCTGCCTCTGTGCCAGTTCCGACTGCCCGCTTCTGGCCATAATTTCAAATTAAGAAAGCTTAGAAGCAATCCTTTCCTAAATTGCGACAAGCAATTTTCCTGTTCATGCACTTAAATAACCTCGAACAATGAGGTACAATGAACCAAAACACACCACTTCAAGATATACGCGCTGCTCAACATGCCGGAAACACCGACCGACTGAGTTTTGCCCTCAAGGCGGCGGGAGTGGGCACCTGGGAAATAAGGCTGGATAGTAATACCGTATCCTGGGATGATACCTGCATGAACTTATTCGGGCTGGTTGAAGGAAATGATCTTGCCTATGACGAGGTCATCAAATTCATCTACCTTGACGACAGGCTGAGGGTTGAGCAAGCGGTTAGCAGTGCGCTAACGGGAATTGAAAATGGCAGGTATGATATACAATACCGGGTACTGCGGGCCGACAATGGGAAAGTGCACTGGGTACATTTTAAAGGACAGGCTTATTTTGACGACGGTGGAAACGCTATCAGGTTTGGTGGCATCGGCCAGGACATAACTTTACTCAAAGCATCCGAGGAGCAGAATCAAAGCAGCACCGACCTGCTGCAGACTGTTTTCGACAATGTCAGTTCCGGCATTAGTTCACTAAGTTGCATCAGGGATCAAAACGGTAGCATTATTGATTTCGAATACAGGCTTGTGAACCGGATCACGGAAAGCACTAACAAGCGCACAGACCTGGTAGGCAAGCCGTTCTCCATTTTACACCCCGATTATTACAGGGCAGGAATGTTTTCCGACTTCGTAGAGGTGGTAACAACAGGTGTGCCGTTGGAGCGCGAGCGGCACTATACAGGAGAGGGATTTGATAACTGGTTCACTACCCGAACAGTAAAACTTGAAGATGGCGTGCTGTTTACTTTCCGGGACATTACTGATGAATTAAGGGAGCGTGAGAAAATAGACGAGGTGCATGCCCAATTCCGCTCCCTGGTGGAAGAAGCTCCTATTGCTACCTGCCTCATCGCTTGTCCGGGTCTTACTATAGAAATAGCGAATGATCTCATGTTTGCCTTTTGGGGTAAGAATAAAAACATTCTAGGGAAGGCTGTTGAAGAAGCAGCTACGCCATTGGAGTGCGGGGCTCTTCTTAAAGCGCTCAAAGAAACTTTTGCAGAGGGCATCACAACTCATGTTGACGAGATACCTGTGCCGGCTACTGGTGATGAAAAAGTTCGAACCAGATTTTTTAATTGCACATTTAAACCATTAAAAAATACAGCAGGAATCCTGTACGCAATTTTGCATGTTGCTGTGGAAGTAACAGAGCAAATACTGATCAGGCAAAACCTACGAGCGGGTGAGGCGCGGTTTCGTAGTATGATACAACAGGCTCCGGTACCTATGCTCGTAGTGCGGGGCGAACCAATTGTGTTCGACACCGTAAACGACGCAATGTTGAACCTTCTTGGCAAGGAGCGTTCCATACTCGGAAAAGCCGTGCTGGAAGTAATCCCTGAGTTGGAAAATCAGCAGGCATGGGAGCAGGTAAAAAACGTGTACAAAACCGGTGAGCCTTTTTATGGACATGAGGTGCCGTTGCAATTGTACAAAAATAAAAAGCTGGAAACCGGCTATTATTCCTACTCCTGTGTTCCACTCAAGGAAGGAACAAAAACAGTAGGTATCCTTCAGGTCACAGTAGATGTAACACCGCAGGTAAAAGCGCGGATGGAATCGCAGGAAAGCGAGTCAAAAATTCGTTCAATTATTAAGGCAACGCCTGCAGCGATCGGCCTTTTTGTGGGACGGGATTTAATAGTTGAATTACCTAATCAAACCTTTATCGATATTGTAGGAAAAGGACCGGACATTGTAGGCAAACCCCTTCGGGAGGTTATGCCGGAACTTGCAAGTCAGCCCTTTTTGCAGGTACTGGACGAAGTATACACAACCGGGATACCCTACCGCAGTTCCGAAGCGCAGGTCAGCATTGTACAAAATGGGATTATGACCCATAATTTTTATAATATTACCTACACACCGCTTTTCGACCCAGAGGGCAAGGTTTACGCCATTCTGGATTTTGCAACAGATGTTACGCAGGAGGTTATTGCCCGGAAAAGATTAGAGGAAAGTGAGGTCAGGCTGCGCTCCGTAATTGCGGCGGCACCCGCGGCCATCGCACTGTTTACAGGACGGGAGCTTATTGTTGAAATGCCCAACCAAACCTTCATTGAGCTTGCAGGAAAGGGGCCGGACATCGTAGGAAAACCACTTGGGCAAATAATGCCTGAACTAAAAGACCAGGCACTACTACAGATCCTGGATGATGTATATACTTCGGGCACGTCCTTTAAGAGTGAAGGAACGCAAATTGAAGTGGTGCAACAAGGGTTAGTAACCAACAACTATTACAATGTATCTTTTACTCCGCTCAGGGATGCTGAAGGCGAAGTGTATGCAATACTTGATATTTCAATTGACGTGACCGATGCAGTAAAGGCACAGCAAAGAATTGAAGAAGCACAAAGCAGCCTGCGCGGTGCCATCGAATTGGCTGAACTGGGCACATGGGAGATTGACCTGGCGAGCGGAATTCTGCAATATTCCGACAGATTAAAAAACTGGTTCAACATACCGGCGGGTGAAGTGATTACGATTGAAAGGGCTTACCAGGCAATAGCTGAACAAGACCGGCCGGCTGTAAAATCGGCTATACTTAACGCCATTAAGCCAGGTACGGAAGGCATTTACGACTTGGTGTATGCTACCGATGAGAGCATAGGTGAGGTGCGCATGCTGCATGCTCAGGGCAAGGCCTTTTTTAATGATCGGGGCGAAGCCTATAAAATAACTGGTACTGTTCAGGATGTTACCGATCAGCGCACACTCCAATTGGCTTTGGAACAAAAGGTACAGGAGCGGACAGAAGAACTTCATGCGTTAAACAGTCGTTTGGCGTTAACCAATAAAGATCTAGAAAATGCCAACAGGAATCTTTTGCGTTCCAATGAGGAACTGGCCCAATATGCCTACGTAGCAAGCCATGACCTCCAGGAACCGCTTCGAAAGATTAGGTTTTTTTCGGACATGCTCAGCCTGCAGGAAAAACTGGCGGATGAAAGCAAGCCTATCGTGAAAAAGATTGAAAGAGCTACAGAACGGATGTCGCTGCTGATTCACGATTTACTGGAGTTCTCGAGACTAATCAAATCTGATACACTCATGCGCCCGGTAGACCTGAGTGAAATTGCAGCTGCAGTATTAACGGATTTTGAACTGGTAATACAGGAAAAAGGTGCAGCGATACACATTGGTAAACTTCCTGTAATTGAGGGTGTGGCACTACAGATGAACCAATTATTTTATAATCTCATTGGCAATGCACTTAAATTCACAAGCCCCGATCGTACACCTCATATCTATATTGAACTGGACCTGCTAAGCCCTTTCGAAGTGGTTGGATATATCGAAACCCCCACTCCCGACGCCAGTTATTACCGTATCTGTGTAAGAGATAATGGGATAGGGTTTGAGACGCGGTATGCCGATCAGATATTTGAAGTTTTTAAACGCCTGCATGGAAAGGATACCTACCCGGGGTCGGGGATCGGACTCGCTTTATGCCGTAGAATTGTTGCCAATCATGGAGGACATCTTTTCGCAGAATCAATTGTAGGTGAAGGCTCCGCCTTTTACGTACTTTTACCGCAAGCACAAAGCGTTGCTAAATCTTCCTTTCCTTTAGAACTCCGCTGGACAAACTAATACTAACGCACTTATATGGCATTGAACGGACCAATTATTTTGGTAGAAGACGACACGAATGACACAGACGTAATTTGCGAGGCGATAGAACAGATTGGCATACCGAATCCAATAAAAAAATTTGCCACTGCAAATGAGGCCCATAACTACCTCCTTCATACTCAGGAACAACCTTTTATTATCCTTTGCGACATTAGGATGCCTTCTGTTGACGGTCTTTCGTTTAGGAGAAATATCTTCAACAACGAATTTTTGAGAAAAAAATCTATACCCTTTGTGTTTTATACCGGCATGGTGAGCCAGGAGATAATCAATGAAGCCTATGACATGGAAGTGCAGGGGTTTTATGAAAAAGCAAGCAGCTTTATTGGTATCAAAGAACAACTCCTCACGCTCTTTCTGTATTGGAAAAATTGCCTGCATCCTAACAGGGCAATAGAAGTGTAACGGTAAAATATCAGTCCGTTTTCTATTAATTAAGTTTCGTAGCTGGTAAAGCTACTGACGATGCCTGGAGCCGCGTGCCTTTTGGCAGGCTGGCAGTTTGAATCGGAAGCAGCACATTAAAAGCTGCGCCGCTCACCCCATTAGATGTTGCATAGATGATTCCCTGGTGGGTTTCCATTATTTTCTTGCACAAAGCCAGTCCGATGCCTGTACCCGGGTATTCCGCTTTACCGTGCAGCCTTTGAAATATATTAAAAATCTTGTCTGCGTACTCCTGTTTAAATCCAATGCCGTTATCGGCAATGCTGATACACAAATAGTCGGTATGCGGCAGTAAGGCTGAGTGACAGAGCTTCTCGGTGTCGTGCAGCACGCGA
>JBGTIL010000086.1:0-21947 GCA_041745695.1 Chitinophagaceae bacterium
CGTCCGTCCGCATTCATGATCACCCCGCTTCAAGCTCTGTCGTTACGGTTGCAATACCCCTCGCCCATTATTTTGTGGCAAAAGTTTTCAATCTTGCACCACTATTTGCCTCAACCTTAATTACTCTATTTTTGTTGCTCAACTATTTGAATGACGAGTGAACAATTCAGTTCCGTATTCGCACAGAGCATCCGGGATTATCACCTGCTCGATAGTGTTGAAACACCCATCTTCAACGAATACGAAGCTTCGAGCCTGGAGCACCTGCTGTACCTCAAAAACTGGATCGATACGGTGCAGTGGCACCTGGAAGATATTATCCGAAATCCCTATATTGATCCTGTAGAAGGGTTAAAAATTAAAAGGCGGATTGACGCTTCCAACCAGCGTAGAACAGAGGTGGTAGAAATCATTGATGAATGGTTTCTACAAAAATTTGCGGGTGTGCAGCCTCTTACCGACGCAACTATTAACACAGAAAGCCCTGCCTGGGCCATCGACCGCTTATCCATCCTTGAATTGAAGATCTACCATATGCAGCTGGAAGCGGTTCGCCCCAACGCTTCTGCAGATCACCGCTCGTCCTGCTGTGAAAAGCTCAAGGTGCTTCAGATGCAACACACCGACCTTAGCGCCGCCATCGACCAACTCCTGTTAGACATCGCTTCGGGCTACAAATACATGAAGGTATACAGGCAGAGGAAAATGTATAATGATGCCAGTCTGAACCCGGTGCTGTACCAGCAAAAGAAAGGCTCACTGTGAACCGGCCCCGTCGCCTGCTTGTTTTCCGGTTTTCAGCCCTGGGAGATATAGCTATGACGGTGCCGGTAATAAGGCTGGTATTGCAGCAACATCCGCACCTGCAAATCACTTACGTATCAACTCCATTTGCAGCGCCCCTCTTTGCAGGTATAGACAGGCTCCATTTTTTTGCCGCTGATTTTAAGAATCAATACAGGGGGGTCACTGGATTGTATCACCTGCACGGGCACCTGTCCAAAAACATAGACTTCGATGCCATCGCCGACCTGCACAATGTGTTACGCACCAAACTGCTGCGCTTGATCTTCGCCCCTTCATTTAAAAAAATAGCCGTACTCGATAAAGGACGCGCACAAAAAAAGGAGCTTACCCGTTTGCGTAACAAGCACCTGCACCCGCTGCCGACAATGTTCGAAAGGTATGCCTCTGTATTTGAAAGTTTGGCTCTTCCGGTTGATTTGCAACAGTCGTTGCCTGATGCAAGCTCCGTTGCGCCAAACTCCTTGCAGGCGCTAAAAGCAGAAGGGTACCAATTGATTGGGGTAGCGCCGTTTGCAAAACATGCAGAGAAAACCTATCCGCTTCCAAAGATGATGGAAGTAGTGAAGTTGCTTGCAGCAACACCCCGGGTGAAAGTTTTTTTGTTTGGAGGAAAAGAGGAAGCACTAACCCTGGATAGCTGGGCGCATGATTTGCAGGGCGTGACATCACTGGCAGGAGAAATGAATTTTGCTGAAGAACTGGCTTACATCAGATCACTCCACGTAATGGTGAGTATGGATTCTGCCAATATACACTTGGCTTCCCTTTTTGCTGTGCCAGTTGTTTCCGTTTGGGGGAGCACGCATCCTTATTCCGGATTTTACGGGTGGAAACAGTCACCGCATTTGGCTGTGCAAATAGACCTGTATTGTCGTCCCTGTTCGGTGTTTGGTAATAAGCCTTGCTTCCGTGGCGATCTGGCCTGCCTGCATAGTATCAGTCCGGTCACGATTTATGATCGGGTAATGCAGGAGTTAGCAACAGATCGGTAGGGGTTTGTTCAATTGTTGACGGATTAGTTGAAATGAAGTCGTTTTAAGAAATGTCCTGAGTTAGGAAACTCAGGACAGCGACCCCGAAACTTTGAAGACGCTTTAAATTAGCAGCAGCACCTCCAAGTCATCTATCGTGAAAGCGCAATTTATAAGCGACCGCTGTCCTGAGTTTCCTAACTCAGGACGTTCTCAAAAGAAAAAATTAATTCTTGCCTTAAAGAGGCCACTGCTCAAAAAGCGCTGTGCTGTCCTGAGTTTCCTAACTGAGGACAAACACTAGATCTCCTCACTGATCTGCAGCCAGCGCATCTCCTTGCTTTCTATCGTTTCATTGATCTCACCTATACGCTGCGTCAACTTCTGTAATTCGTCGTAGGGCAGGCTGGAAGCCGATAGTTTCTCTGTGATAGTTTTGCGTTCGGTTTCAAAAGCAGCCAGCTCTTTTTCCAGGGTTACAAACTCATACTGCTCCTTGAAGGACAATTTTTTCTTTGGCTTTTGCGGTGCTGCTTCCACCGGCTGCGGCACTTTAGCAACGGCCGGTGCGGGCAGGCTCTCCTGTGCTTTTTGCCACTCGCGGTATTGGCTGAAGTTCCCAGGGTAGTCCCTGATATTGCCCTGACCCTCGAATACAAAAAGGTGGTTCACCAGGCGGTCCATGAAGTAACGGTCGTGACTGATGATCAGAACACAACCGGGAAAGTCGAGCAGGAAGCCTTCCAACACAGAGAGGGTAGGAAGGTCGAGGTCGTTGGTAGGTTCATCCAGCACCAGGAAATTAGGATTGCGGAAAAGGATAGACAGTAAATGCAATCTTCTTTTTTCACCGCCGCTCAATTTACTGATGTAGGTGTATTGCTGGTCGGGTGGAAAAAGAAACAGGTTCAGAAACTGGGCTGCACTCAGGCTTTCGCCGTTGGCCAGCGGAAAGTGCTCGGCAATGTTCTTTACGAATTCTATTACGCGCTGGTCCTCTTTAACGGTAAGTCCGGTTTGCGAATAGTTGCCAAATACAACCGTGTCACCAATATTCACTTTACCACTATCCGGCTGCTCAAGCCCCTGCAGGATGTTTACAAAAGTAGATTTGCCGGCCCCGTTTTTTCCTACAATACCAATACGATCGCCTTTTTTAAAAGTGTAGTCGAAGCCGTTGAGGATTTTCAGATCGCCGAAACTCTTATATACTTTTTTCAGCTCCGCGATCTTTCCTCCGAGACGGCTCATCTTGGCCTGTAGTTCGAGCTGCTGGGTTGCCATCTGTTGGGAGGCTCTGGCTTCTACTTCGTAAAATGCATCCTGCCTGCTCTTGCTCTTGGTGGTACGTGCTTTTGGCTGCTTCCGCATCCACTCCAGTTCTTTGCGGTAGGTATTTCTTGCTTTACTGATAGATGCCGATTCGCTCTCTTCGCGGGCGGCCTTCTTTTCTAAAAAGTTGGCGTAGTCGCCTTTGTGCACGTATAAGGTGCTGTTTTCCAGTTCCCATACTTCAGTGCACACCGCATCGAGAAAGTAACGGTCGTGGGTAACCATGAGCAGGGTATTGTTCTCCTTGTTCAGGTAGTGCTCCAGCCACTCCACCATTTCTACGTCGAGGTGGTTGGTGGGCTCATCCATCACCAGCAAGATATGCTTGTGCTCGAAACCAATGTCAATCAGGATGCGGGCAAGCGCTACACGTTTGCGTTCGCCACCACTCATGGTGCTTACGTTCTGTTGCAGGTTGTGGATGTTCAGCTTGCTAAGGATCTGCTTCACCTTACTTTCGAAATCCCAGGCTCCCAGGTCATCCATTTGTCCCAGGGTTTCTGTAATGCCTGCCTCGTCGTTGTTCTCAAGAGCGGCTTCATAGCGCTTTATCACATCTATGACAGGGTGAGCGTGGTGAAAAACATTGTCTAGTATGGTGGAGCCTTCAGCCAATTTGGGTTCTTGTTCAAAAAACGCGACTTCCACATCTTTGTGGATCCAGATTTTGCCGCCTTCGGCTACTTCATTGTCGGCAATGATCTTCAGGAGGGTAGATTTTCCGGCACCATTCCGCGCCACCAGCGCTATTTTGTCGCCCTCAGAAATATGAAAAGAAAGGTCTTCAAAAAGGGGTTTTATTCCGTACGATTTCGCTAATTCCTTAGCCGACACATAATGCATAGCCGCAAAGATAAAGAGCCGGGCTACCGGTTAAGGCGGAAGTTTCAGGAAAATGAGCCTCGCCACTGGTTTCCCGTGCCGGACACAAATAGACTGTTTCCTGAAATCCACAAAAAAGCCCTCTACCTGTCTAGGTGAGGGCTTGGAGAAAATTATGAGGATGCACCTGCTAAACAGGGGTCCAGTAGCACTTTACTTATCTTTTCCTAATCCTTTCAGCCAATCAATAATGCCTTCGCGGGTTTTGCCCAGCTTGGTTTGAAGGCGACCATATAGCTCATCCTCTTTACCGTCCTCATATTTAAGATCATCGTCGGTTAAATCACCGTGTGCCTGCTTGGCGTGACCTTTCAGCTCATTCCAGCGGCCTTTTAATTCCAGATTGTCCATGGTTGTAGTTTCGATAGTTAATAAAAATCTTGTGCCACCCTTCACTTACGATTTTCCTCGGCGGGCAACATCACCGTGATCGCATGGGGAATAATCGCTGCTTTAAGGCTTGTTATTTTACCCCTGTATTCGCCATCCACCTGGAAATAAGCCTTTTTCAGGGTGCTTAGTTCCACCCTCTTTGTCTTCACCACCTCAATCTTGTCGGGATGGAAAGGTTTGTTGGTAAAGATCCCCTTCAATATTTCTAAAAGGTTGATCTTTCGCATGATAACCACTTCAAAAAAGCCGTCTGAGACATCGCCTTCGGGGTTGATGTTGCCACCAGTACCGTATTTCCGGGCATTGGCCAGCACTACCATGTAGGCTTTTCGTTTAATCGTGGCTTCATCCGTTTTGATCGTTACATACATTTTTTGCTTCTCATACAATACCCTGAAAACCGCTTTGCCGTACCCCCACATGCCCCGCTTTTCGGAGCTTTCAAAATACTTCACCAGCATGGCATTGAGCCCAATATCGCTCAGGTGGATGCAGATCTCATCATCATTGATCTTAATAATATCAACGGGTGTCGGGACCCCGTTAACCGCAATTTCCAGGGCGGCAAAGATTTCGTTTGGAATGGAAAGCTCTTTAGCCATCCCATTTGCAGAACCAGCCGGTATGATACCGAGAGAGATTTCTTTGTCCTCTAATAGTTCTGCCACCATCTTTACGGTACCATCGCCACCAACAGTGACCACCCGGTGCGGCTGCACAGAATTTATATGGTGGGCCACCGAAACCTCATCGCCATTTCCCGTAAGCAAATAGAACTCCATCTGGTGCGGAGAAACCCTGCAATAATTTCTTATTTGTTCTTCCCAGGCCACCTTATGCTTACCACCCGAAACGGGGTTGATGATAAATAATATTTTAAGAGCCTCTTCTTTCTGCATGTTTCTTGTATTAGCCACCGATATGCAAAGTCCCGACCACACCAAAAAAGAAAAAAGATGGAGCACCCGGCTTTTGAATTTGGTTGGTCTGACGAATGAAACTTTAATTAAAGTGTACCACGGTTATGGACATGCCGACAGTCTCATCATCTACGGTCATGTATTGAATCTATCGGCGCTGCCACGTACACGTTATAACCAGTCTTTTTTAGGAAACTCCCTTTCACTGCTGCGCCTTTTTATGATCAAGCCCTGGCGTAACGTAGACCTGCAGACAGACTGGGGAGGAAACGAATTGCATACAAAGACCGACAAGGACGGATTTTTTAAATTTGAATGGAAGGATGAGCCACCGCTGGAACAGGGTTGGCATGAGCTGGTGGTACGTATCACAGGGAAACAAAAGGAAGTAATTGCAGAAGGCAGAGGATCCCTGTATATTCCTTTGCCAACACAGTACGGATTCATTTCTGATGTGGATGATACCTTTCTCGTTTCCCACTCCGCTAACTTAAAAAAGCGCCTATATGTTCTCTTTACCCGGAATGCACGCAGCAGGAAACCTTTTGAGGGTGTAGTGAAACACTACCAGTTGCTCTCACAGGGAAATACCACCCCTGATGCGCCTAACCCTTTCTTTTACGTGTCGAGCAGCGAGTGGAACCTGTACGATTTTCTGTTGGAGTTTTCTACGTTGAACGGACTTCCACGAGGGATATTCCTCCTTAATGTTTTAAAAAGATTCAGTGAATTGTTGAAGACCGGACAGAACAACCACAATGGAAAATTCACCCGGATTGTGCGTATCCTGCAAGGATACCCTAAGCAGCGGTTTGTATTACTCGGCGACTCCTCTCAACACGATCCCTATATTTACCAGTCAATTGTACAGCACTTTCCAAAACAAATACACGCTGTTTACATACGCGATGTGTACAAAAGAAATTATGGAAAGGTAAAGGAGGTGCTTGAAAAAATTGAAGAAGCAGGAGTGAGCTGCTGCTTTTTTCAACACAGCGAGGACGCCATAAAACACTCTATGAAAATAAATCTCATTCCCCAAACCGAGATGTTGGCAACGAATGAGAGCGCGGGTGAACTTTCAAAAAAAGAAGTTGTTATAAAGGATGGCATAGCTTTTTAGCATCATTGGTTAAGTGCCTCACCACTCTCATCAAAATAAAGTATATGGAAAAGAATTTACAGCAGGAAGAAGCCGCAAAGAAGTTTAAGAAACTCGTTGAAGAGATACGGGTTTGTATGTTTATCACCAACAATTCATCCGATAATGAGCATACCCGCCCAATGGCAACAGTGGAAACGGAAGACGATGGAACACTTTGGTTTTTCACTGACATCCGATCTATCAAGGTGGATGAAGTGAGTAAGGACCGGGAGGTGCATTTGATCTATTCACATCCAGGGAAGGACAGCTATCTTGATGTTTGGGGTACGGCCAAAGTGGTCACAGATAAACAGCAGATCAAAGACAAGTGGTCGCCTTACATAAAAGCATGGTTTCCGAATGGCGTCGATGATCCAAACATTGCGTTGTTAAAAGTGGCGCCGGGTGAAACCCGCTATTGGGATAGCGAAACAGGTAAGATGATCCAGTTTCTTAAGATCGCTGTTGCGGCGGTCACAGGGAAACCGGTGGCCAATGGAACCGAAGGCACCTTGATGCTTTAAATAGTAACGCTTTTGGAAGTAGTGCCACGAACTGGCACTACTTTTTTTATGCACTACCTGATGCAGCATCCAGGTGACAGTCTAATACCAAGTCAGGAAAGTGGAACAGCAAGTACGACAGAGGAAAAAAAGAGCCTGCCGGATATAGCGAGTGCAAGGATTTTTTACAAGGAGGTAAAAGACCGTCTGCTCAACGTCAACCAGTGGCATTCTTATGCCGGAAAGGCTTCTGCGGCGTTTGTTCTGTGTGATGAGGTTGGAAATCCTGTTCAACGACTACCTGTTAAGGGGGACCATTTTCAGATCGACATTCCCGGCCCCGGCCCCGTTTCCGGCGATGGGTACGACTGGGTGCAGGTAGAAGCGATGGAGGAGGTGCAGACACCGGAAATAGAACAGATTACCATTCGGGTACGTCCGGCAACAAGTCCGAAGAACGAGAAGTCAGATGTCGCACATTTCTTTAGCGCTGACGCAACAAGTAATTTTTTGGTGCAACGGGATGGTAACACCATTACTGCTGCCGTGCTGGGCAGAAACGAAAAGGCAAACACCGAGGCCGATACTATAGTAGATAAGGCGCGTAATACTGCTGTAGCCACAGGTGCAGTTACAGCATTTTCAAAACTCCAGTGGTCAAACCTGGTCAGAGGGTTAATTGGAGCTGAATAAAAACCGCCAGACGCTTAGGGCAGTGTGACCCTGGGAATATTTCGGGCCTTTCTGAACGATGTTAGTGAAAGCTAACAAAACGATTGTTCATTTGTTGGATGAATATGGCTACAGTACTTGTAACAGGCGGAAGTGGAATGGTTGGTACAGCGCTTTGCGAAGAATTGGTAAAGCACGGGTATGTGGTGATCATCATGTCCAGAACCGCGAAACCGCCAAAAGCTGGGATTTCTTATGCTGTTTGGGATGTAAAGGCAGGCAGCATTGATAAAGATGCGATTGCAAAAGCTGATTACATCATTCACCTCGCCGGGGCTAACGTAGCAGAAGGAAGATGGACGCAAGCCCGCAAAAAAGAACTGCGCGACAGCCGCGTACTCAGTGGACAACTGCTGGTAAGAACACTTCACCAAACAGCCAATAAGGTCAAGTGCGTTGTGAGCGCTTCCGCCATTGGCTGGTACGGACCCGACCCTGTAGTTCCTAATCCCGAACCCTTCACAGAAGAGGCCCGGCCGGATAATTCATTTTTAGGCACGACCTGTCAGCAGTGGGAAACCTCAGTTTTGCCGCTGGCTCAGTTGGGTATACGACTTGTAATTTTTCGTATCGGGATCGTGTTGAGCAAGAGCGGCGGTGCTTATGCGGAATTTATTAAACCCCTGCGCTTTGGAGTGGCTGCCGTATTAGGCTCAGGTAAACAAATGATCAGCTGGATTCATATTAACGACCTGGTTAATTTGTTTATACACGCTATTAAACAGGACACAGTCAATAGAATTTACAATGCGGTAGCGCCGAACCCCGTGTCCAATGCAACACTCATTAAAACGATAGCAAAAATCAAAGGCGGTCCTTCTGTAAAGATGCATGTGCCGCAACTTGTGCTGAAAGCCATGTTGGGCGAAATGAGTATAGAGGTTTTGAAGAGCGCCACTGTGAGTGGGAAGAAAATTCAGGAGGCTGGCGGCACCTTTCGGTTTCCTACCATTGAATCAGCCGTGCAAGATCTACAATGATGCGCCTTAGTCAGACGTACGCGCAGCGCAGTTGTACTGTACTCCGGTTCACCCCTGCGGCCAGTGGAATACATTCGTGAAATCGCCAAGGATTGCTTTATTCAGTTTGAACCGTAGTTTATGTAACTGCAGTTGTTCAATATCGGATGCCTGTACCCTGCGGTGTACAGGATTGAGCGTGCCGCCCGTGACGCCTGCTGGCTTGGTATGGTCGTATTGAAACTCAGGGTCAACAAGCGTTCCTCTTGGATACATGATACCGGGTCTGCCCCGTCCTCTTATATCTAATTGTAAGGGGTGCGCAAGCCCGAGCGTATGTCCGTACTCGTGAGCAGCAGTGGTGGAACCTGCATATAAGTTTTCAAGCTTGAGGTAGCCGGTGTTACAGCCCAGTCCATCTACAAACGAAATATTGCCTTCCGCGTACGTTTCAATACGGAAGTAATTATTCCTTGCATCGGTATTCTGCAGTACTTCCAATTCTGTGATGCTTGCATTAAGTTCGGCCGTAATGCGAAACCGCACGTCGTAATCCCTTCCCTCCCAACTGGTGGTTCCATTCGGTTCGTTCCACAGTGCTTCAATTTCCTGAGCGATCAGCGCAGTAACGGCCTCGCAGGCTGCACTGCCATAGGTTATGAGGTGAGAGGTGATGGTGATGATCCTGTTTTCAGCAATGACTTCGGCTTCTCCCATCGGGTGACGGCAATTGATGTATTAAATGGGTGACTAGAAGGGCTGCTTCATTTCGCAGTGTTCGGCGTGTTGCGTGTTGCCACTTGTAGTGTTTATACTTGCAGATATAACCATTTTAATCAACCGCCAGCTCCATTTTGCAAAACTGACTTTAGTTTCGCACCGGCTTACCGCTTTTTAAAACACTTTGTATGCGTTCCATAGACTTCTTCTCACCGCAGAGCGATAGGAATGCTTCCCGCTCCAGGTGAAGGAGGTACTGTTCGCTTACCAGTTGCGGCTCGCTCAGATCGCCACCGCACATTACGTAAGCCAATTTTTTTGCTACTACTGAATCGTGATCGGTAGCATAGCCTGCCTGCCGGATGCCGTGAATGCCTGCATAGAGTGCGCCAAGTGCGCTTTGCCCCAAAACCTTGATATCAGACCGTTGCACCGGTTGTACGTAACCGCTTTCCTGCATCTCGATAACCGCTCTCTTCGCTTCGCCGATCCGGCGTTCCTGGTTGATCACTATTTCGTCGAGACCCTTACGGTATATGCCGAGGTTGAAGCCTTCGTGCGCCGAAGTACCCACTTTAGCGGTGGCAATGGTTAGGAAACGATTTTTAAGAGTAACCGTCTCCGGTTCGTCCTCATGCATCTCGTCTGAGGCCCTCAACACGAACTCTTTAGTGCCTCCTCCTCCCGGAATTAAGCCTACACCCAACTCAACAAGACCTGTATACGTTTCGGCTGCAGGACAGCATTTATCGGCATGAAGGCTTAGTTCACAGGCGCCCCCAAGAGCGAGCCCGTGTGGCGCCACTACAACCGGAATGGAAGAGTAACGTACACGCATCATCGTATTTTGAAATAACCGGATGGCCATGTCCAGTTCGTCCCATTCCTGCTCTATCGCCAGCATAAAGATCATTCCCACATTAGCACCAGCGCTGAAGTTGGGTCCTTCGTTCGCAATTACCAAGCCTTTGTAATTCTTTTCTCCAAGGTCGATGGCCTTATTAATGCCGCTTAAAACATCTCCTCCAATAGAACCCATTTTGGTATTCCAGTGCAGGCCCAATACATCGTCTCCAATGTCAACCACCTGGCAACTGTTATTTTTCCAAACCGTTTTATCCTTGTGATTGCTGATGATAAGGAAGTTACCCGACGAAACTATAGGCTTGTAAGATTTAGAAGCCACATCGAAATTGAGCCGCCTGCCGCCTTCGTTACTGTAGAATGATGTTATACCCGCTGCAAGCATCTCATCAACCCACGGAGCCACTGCAAACCCGGCTTCTTTCATGGCGGCGGTTGTGCGGGGAACGCCCAATAAGTCCCAGGTTTCGAACGCACCAATCTCCCAACCAAAACCGGCTTTCATGGCATCGTCGATGCGATAGAGTTCGTCACTGATTTCAGGGATGCGATGAGAAATGTAAGCAAACAGCTTATAGTGAAATGCACGGAGAAAAATCCCACCTTTATCCTCGGCAGCGAGCAGCATCGTTAAGCGCTGCTTAAGGTCTTCAATAGCTTTGACTGCCTCGAGAGAAGCGATCCTTGGTTTTTGCCTGGGTGCGTATTCATTGGTTTTGAGATTTAGGGTTAGTATTTCCTTTGCTTCGCCCCCTCCTTTAGTTTTCTTAAAAAATCCCTGACCGGTTTTATCACCAAGCCAACCATTGGCCACCATTTTTTCCAGCCATGCTGGTATCTCGAACGTTGCTTTTGCCTCATCCTTCGGGCAGCTTTGATGAACACCCATGGCAACTTTCACCAGGGTGTCGATACCTACCACGTCTGCAGTGCGAAAGGTTGCTGATTTGGGTCTTCCAATAACGGGACCGGTGAGTGCTTCTACTTCGTCTATAGTTAAATCCAATTGCTTGACTAGCCCGAATATAGACATCATGCCAAAAACCCCAACCCGGTTTGCAATGAAGGCCGGTGTGTCTTTAGCCAGCACCGTGGTTTTTCCCAGGTAAAGGTCTCCATAGTGCATAAGAAAGTCTACCACAGCAGCATCGGTATACGGCGTAGGTATGATTTCCAGCAACCGGAGGTAGCGTGGAGGATTAAAGAAATGCGTTCCGCAGAAGTGCTTTTTAAAATCAGGGCTACGTCCTTCACTCAATAAACCGATCGGTATACCGGAGGTATTGGAAGTAATGAGCGTGCCTTCTGTGCGGAAGCCGTCAACCTTTTCGTAGAGAGCTCGCTTAATGTCAAGTCGTTCAACTACTACCTCAATGATCCAATCGTAACCAGCAATGTCTTTCAGGTGATCGTCAAAGTTGCCGGTAGTTATTTTTTTTACAACGTCTTTGTGAAAGGAAGGTGAAGGGCTGCTTTTGATGGCAGCCTGAAGCGCATCATTTACCGGTTTATTTCTTACTGCGGCGGAGTCGCCTTCTTTGGAACCAGGAGTTACAATGTCTAACAATAATACAGGCAAACCAACGCCCGCAAAATGTAATGCGATACGGGAACCCATGACGCCGCTTCCCAGAACCGCTAGTTTTTTGATTATACGATTGCTCATAGAATTGGTTAGTTAAACAACTAGTTTGTGAAGTTAAGGTAAAATCCATTTTGAAAAAGGCAGCCGAAAACTGCGCTGAATCAAACGCCTGGTTGCAGTTTCTGCATATTCATTACTTAGGGATACAGGTATACACCTAATTTTTAATTTATTCAAACCTGCTCCGGTCTGATGCTTACTACATGGCGTATTTTTTCATCTCTGTAACTGCATCCTCACCTGTCAGAGGATCATTGATCATCTCACTTTCTGTACAAACATCTTGGTACTCAAACAGCCTCTCCAAGCTAACGCTCTCTTGAACTCAATAACCGAATACCTCGACTTTGCAGGTGTCATTTTTCTAGTACTTCGCCCTGACCAGACAGTAGAACTCATCAATAGAAAAGGCTGTGCCGTGCTTGGTTATGATAAGGAAGAAATTGAAGGTGAGAATTGGGTAAAAAAGTTTCTTCCACCCGAAGTGCAGGAAAGAACCAGCGACCTTTTCACCCGATTGATGCGTGACTGTTCTCCTTCTCTCGAGCATTTTGAAAATCCGGTGCTCACAAAAGATGGTAGTTTTTGTCCTGTAAAATGGCACAACGCCCAACTTAAAAACGAGGCAGGTGAAGTAGTGGGAATCTTAAGTTCAGGGCAGGACATTTCAGAGAAGAAAGTATTGCAAAGCCGCCTGGTTCACCAGGAAGTTGAAAGAAGGAGGCAACTGCTGACAGCGGTACTGGAAGCTCAGGAAGATGAGCGGCAGGAGATTGCCTATGAATTACATGACAACGTCAATCAGATACTTACCAGTTGCAAACTACTACTGGAACAGGAACTGCATACTGGACAGCAGTCGCCGTTTATTGTAAACACTTACCAGTACATTCAGAATGCCATTAACGAAATCCGAAATCTTAGTCATCGATTGAGCCCATCGCAGTTAAACGACCTTGGCCTCGAGGAATCCATTCTCGAATTGATAGACAGAACCAACCTTTATGCTCAAATCAAAATTCACTTTGCATTCCGACCTGCAGATACCAACGGTACCGTAACCTCCGGACTTTGTATTTCACTGCTCCGCATTGTGCAGGAACACCTGAATAATATTATTAAGCACGCGAATGCTACAGAGACTTCTATCACCCTTGATCTCTCAGGACAGACAGCCGACCTGGAAATCAGGGACAATGGCAAAGGCTTCGATTTGAAAGATACAAAGCGTGGTTTGGGTATCAACAACATGTATAACCGAACTGAACTGCACTCCGGGCAGGCTTATATCAATACCTCGCCCGGTGAAGGCTGTATTTTGAGTATTTGCATTCCGTTACCGCCAAAGGATGAGACCACTGATTTGTTGATACCGCTGAGGAAATGAGACCGTTGATGGATGAGACCGTTGATGGAAGAGACCGTTGATGGAATGATGGATGAGATCGCTGATGGAATGATGGATACCACTGAGGGAATGAAATCACTGAGGGAATGATACCGCTGATGGAATGAAATCACTGATGGATGAGACCGTTGAAGGAATGATATAACTGATGGAATGATGCAACTGATGGAATGGGTTGGATTTGCCGCGGTCTGCACCTGGTGTTTGATTAGGGTTATTGAAAATCTATTGGGGGGAGCGACCTTTCATTTAATTCGCGATTATAGGCTTTGCGGTACTTGGCGTTCTTTTTGGCACCGACGCTGGTTGCCATACCACTGAAGGTCATTTTTACAATGTAATTAAAGAAGGAGCGGTCTCTGAGGCGTTCAAAATATACAAGGCCTGTACGTCCGTTGTTGTTCTTCTTAATGATAAAGGTGTTGGCTAAAAAACTTACCACGTTTCCTACAAAACTCGACTTATCTTCCTCTCCATCCTTAATCAGTTTGATACGCAGGTTGCGGTAGTACATTTTCATCTCACCGAACGAAAGTTCCTCTCGACCGATCGCACGAAGATGAAAGGAATCGATCCTACCCGACTTAATGATAACGTTTGAAAGCGGCGCCAGTACCGGGTTCAAAAATGATAACGTGGTGGGCTTCATACGCAAAGTCATCAGAAAACCACTAAGCGTATCAGTATAGGATTCTCTAACTCGAAGATTAATTTGGGCTGAATCCATCAGAAATGCATTCAGTGTGATTGTAAGTGAATCGGTGCTCGAGAAATTGCTGTTTTTAATATTGGCCAAGCCTCCATTGAGGTGGGTAAGTTGGAGTGTGCCCTCCGCCCGCGTTTTTGCGTTTCGTTCTGTATACGACAATGTTCCATCATACAAATTCAATCTTTGAATGGAAAGCGGCAGCTTGATGCCTTTAATTTTATCAACCGGAAGTGGCTTTATAGTGCCACCCCTGAACGGAGGTGCCTTGTCACGGAAAATGGTTATCACCGGGTTATTAATGCTTAATGTATTAGCCAGCAGTGCGCTGTCTTTTTTATAGCGGTCCAGGTTAAAGTCGGTAATTTTTATTAGACCGGCGTTGAAGGTGATATAGTCGGTTTGGAAAGGCGAGCGGGCAATGACGGTGTCCCTCGGCTGGCTGGGATGGTAATTGAATGAATCGAGCGTTAAGGTTTTATTCTTATAACTGTATTCTGCATTATACCATTTGAGTGTGGTATTGCTGTCTTTATACTGACCCGTACCCGTCTTGAGCCAGGCAGACACGTTGTATTTGATTAGCTGATCGATATTAGAGAGATAAGCAGAAGAAAGACTAAGGTTGCCCAGAGACAGCTGATTAACAAAGAGAGAGTTCCGGTTTTTACCTAGCAGGAAAGGGGAAGGATTGCTCAGGTTCAGGTTGTTGACCAGGCCGCTCCAGGACGACACACCATTCTTTTTCGACAGGAGCAGGTTAGACAGGTCGAGGTCTACTATGCCATTCTCCACTCCGATAATTTCACCCGTGGGCTTTACAAATGTAAATCCTGTCGATTTGGCAATGAGGGATCCAAGGGCAACTTCCCCATCGCCTATCACCAAACCGGAAGCCTGTAGTGTGCTGTTACTGGATCGGGGCAGGTTGATGTAAGAAGATGAATCATTCTTGTGGATGGCTACAGCAATCAGGGGCTCATCCATTATAATCCGATTCACACGCAGGTTCAACGGATTCGCCGCTGCTTTTTTCGGAACCGCCTGGCCTCTTTTGACCATATTAATAGTAGGTTCAGATACCTCGACACTTTCTATTGCGAGATCTTTAGCAAGCAGGCTATTTAAGTTTGCCGAAAACCCGATGCGGGGAGCCATAAACAGAAGCGAATCCCTGTCTTTATGCTGCTCGAACCGCAGGCCGGTCAGGCTGGATGATCCGTTGCCGACAATATCGTAACGCGCGGCGTTGATCAGTGTTCCTTTGTTATTAATTGCCAGCTTCTCACCTGTGAGTAAAAGCCCTTCAGTTCGGATTGGTGCGCTGCCTTCTTTTATTAATGATGCTAATTTGATAGCAGTTATAAAAGTGGATGCCGTAGTAGGTCCATTGCTGAATTTGATATTCGTGTTACTCCCTGAAAGATTTTTTAATTGTATGCCGCCACTGTTTTTTTTGTTGGCTGCGCCACCTGACGATCCTTGTAGATTAACAGCAGCAGATCCCCAGCGAATGCCATCTATCTCAATTTTTTCGTCCAGGTCGTTCAGGAGCATATTGTCAAGAACAACATCATTCATATATCCGCTGACCTTATTATCTGTACTGCTTAAAGATATACGATCAGCCAGGAGCAGGTTGCCCGGCAGGGAGCGCACATTCTGCAGTCGGGCAGTAACTTCCTTAATTCTGAATGCGCCGTTCGTAAATGAAAGTTCCTCCACTGCCCGACGCAGTCCTTCTCCACTCTTTGATCGCAATAGCTGATTGCTATATAAACTCAGATTTGCATTCTTCAGTTTGAATGCAGTTGAGGTGCCTAGTTGTACATCTATCTGCCCGTTAACTACGGTTACCTTATTAAGTGTAACGATTTCGCTAATGGATTGTAGAGATGTGAAGAGATTCGTTTTGTTACGGGACCGGGAAGCACCCGTTGTCTTGAAGTTAATTACAGGGCTGTACAATTTTGCCTCCTGTGCCCGCACATTCTGATCGAATATCAAGTCGTACCAATTGAGTCCTGCAACCTCAAAATAAGGAATCTTGAAATCGCGGTAATTGTTCTGCCGGCTCCGGTTCATTTCAGTGGCGACAGAAAAATTGGTGAGCACAATTTTGTTGTTGGTAAAATGAATGCTATCGAACGTGTAAGCAGCCGAGCTGTCTTCACTATATAGCCTGTAATCTCTTACAAGCATATCAAACCTCTTAACTACAACTGGCTTGCTGGAGTCGGCGTTGATACGCACGCCCCGCATCTCGAAGTCATCCTTATTGGAATTAAAAAGTGATCTATTCTTCTTACCGATTATATCAATGTGTATTCCTGCATCTTTAACGCCGATAAACGCCAGGTCGAGGTCACCGGTCAGCTCCTGTACAATAGCATCGGGATTAGGCTGCTCTCTTTTCTTCGTCGCTTTGCCCAAAGTATTCAGGTTGATATCGAACAGGGGATTTTCGCAATAAACTGAATCTGCCCTAATAAGATTTTTAAGATACATGGCTTCGAAGTCGACGCCAACAAGCATCAGCTTTTTAAAAAAAATGGTGTAGCTGCTTTTGGTGCTGTCTGTGGGCAAGGCACTGAGTGTACAGCTGTCCATTTGTATTCGCTTGCCAAACAATTCAAGATGAAAACGTTTAAATGCCAGGCGGTGGCGCCCGCCAGGAAGTGTAATATCCTGGTCACTGGTTTCGAGTTCAATGCTTTGTTCATTCGCCACGAAAGCGTCTCGTTTTTTTACATTCTCAGCCGTCCGCTTCAGGTCGAAAAATATATTAGAGATCGTGACCGGGTCAGACAGCACCTTCATTTTATTTACCAGGCTTACTTTGGCATTGTTGATAATGATGCGCCTGATGCCGAAGTCGTCGAGTACCTCCAACATAGAATTATAAAGCTTACCCATTTCCTGGGAAATTGATAAGTCATCACCGGAACGCTTCGTGGTAGTATCTTTTCGCCACTGCATTACTGTAACCTCGGGATCGTGCAGTTTGATTGAATCGAGAAGCAATTTTTTTTGCATTATCAGTGGCCAGAATGAATTGATCCGTAGCGTAAGCTTGCGAAACTTAATATGGTAAGTGGTCGGCTGAGAAAGACTATCGGTGCTGATCAGGTCTGCCTCCCGAATTTGAAGTTTATTCGATAAAAATTCAAAACTCAGTTTTGTTAATTCCAGTTTGATCTTTCCTTTCGATTTGGTTTCAACCATTTCTTTCAACACGCTCCTGGCATTATTTACAAACCAGATGTGGAGCACAGTAATACCCACAATGAAAATCCCTGCGATAATGAGGGAAACAGTTACCAGACGTCTATATCGGGGTTTGTTTTTGGCGGTAGCCATTGATTGGGTGAAACTAAGTGTTATATGGCGCAGTAGTACAAACGGAAGGCCAGCTTTAACAACAAAAAGAGTGCTCGGGGGTGAGGGATCGTTGTAGTGGGCTTTGAAATCAGACTAGCTCATTCAACACGAACGTATCGTAAACAATAAAGCCAAAGACGGAGCCAGGCTGGACAATCAGGACTTTCGCCTCTTAACCTGAAATGCTCTTGAAATATTAAAACCAAACTGTATGTCGCCATCCGACCAGTTGTTCGTTGTTTCGGTTAAAAACACCCGCTCATTCATGCCGATGGCATTGGTAAAGTGCAACTGAAACACGTGACCGCCGGTTTCTATGTCAACACCCAGGGATAACGGGTTATGGAAATTTGTCAGCTGCTGATTTTTGTTAATCACATAATAGTAGTCGGCTGTAATAGCAACGCGCTTGCTGACTTTAAAACGCCCTCCGATTCCCGCGCCAAAGAGATCATTCGGATCCTGGGCCGTAGTTACAAGGTTCTGGTGCACAATTGTGGGCATGAGCTGAAGCGTTACCCCTTCACTGAACTTTCTTCCGATGATTGCCTGTCCGTAGTAACCTACACGACTGGAAAAATAATTTTTCCTTGTTGGCTCCGCCCAGGGAAGGGTATTGATGGTAGAACCTCCTACCAGCACCAACGAAAAGGGCGAGCCGCCTGGACCTTTTGCCTGCTGAATGGGCCGGTATTTGACAAAGCCGTCCAGTTCTTTTTTATAAGATCCCCTTCCTATTCCAATGGTGAGATCATCGGTTAAACCGTAATCGAAACCAAGGCGGATCGTTGCATCATCGAGACCGAAGAACTGAGAAATGCCCTGGTTCACGTTTCCAAACCGGTGGAGTATCCGAAAGTCAAGTACACCCGGGCGGAGCATTTCCATGCTGTGCGACATAATGACCCTCGAGGATTTAAAGGCATTCGAAACATATTCTTTTTTGGGCTCTTTATCGGTTACTCCCGCGAGCAGGTCTTCTTCCTGAGCATATAGTGTTGCAGTAACCGGGAGGATGCATAAAAGGAACAGAATGTGTTTTGGTTTCATTGGTTCTACATTATCATTTTAATGGTTCCAGCTTTGTATCAACAACAACCTTGATCGTGTTGGAGATCTTATCGCGTACGATTGCTGGCAGTTTAATGGCATGATCTGAAAGCAGGATGTTGAAAGTAGACTCTGCTCTCAGGTGATCGGCAGTTACTTTAAGCGTACCTGTTGTTGTAATTTCTTTCGACACGCCGTGCAAAGTAAAAATACCTTTCACTTTTGTGTTATATGTGCCCGGTTTGCTGTAACTAATGTCTGTATTATTAATGATGCTGCCTTTGAATTCGGCTTTTGGAAACTTGTCACTCTCCACATAGTTTTCATTGAAATGTTCCTGCATCAGGGCTTTTTCAAACTCGAATCCTTTCAGCAATACAGAAAACTGCAGGGCTCCGGTACTGGATTCGAGTACGGCAGTGGCTGTTTTATTTTTTGCCTCAATGTCTTCGAGCGGAGCCTTTGAAAAAAATTCTATCCTGCCGCTTTTTGTAAAATACCGGGTTTGAGCTTCCGCGGCTGAAGCAACAAACATCCCGGTTGCCAGAATTATAAGGTGGAGTTGGCGCATAGGTAATAAATTTACTTTAGTTTTCAATTCTCTTTTGTTTCCATCACACAACGACTTAATTGTACGTCAGTGCCCAACAGTTCATCAAACTGGTAACCGCTGCAGATGCCTTTCACCGTAATTGTTGTTCCTACTGTAAGCCGCGCGTATTCTTCCCTGTTAGACGAGTCCATGCTGCACTGCACCGAAGACATTTCCGAGGTGTTTCCCAAAAAAAGAACCACTGGATTTTCCTCATTGTCAATTTTTTTTATAACGCCGGTAACCGATACAATCTTATCGACGAATTGCTTACCTGCAGACGCAGTATCTTTTTGAAAAGCTGCAATAAGTGCTGAAGCTTCTGTTTTTTCGTCAGCGCTCCTGTTCAAAAGATTGGGGTGGGCGCGGTTCCACTCCCGGTAGCCGAACCAGCCGCCGATCACTGCCACAATAAGTACGATAATGATGATGGTTCGTTTCATGATCAGTTGTTGGGTGCTCCGGCATCAATCCATGCTTTAATTTTCGCTATGTCGCAGGCGGGTATTTTAGCACCGCCCTGGGGCATCGGTGAAAACCCTGGCGCATGTGTTATTGATCCAAATAACTTCCCGTTATTTACCACAGCTTTTACGCTGTTGTAGCTAGTTAAAGAAATATTACCGGATGGTGATGTGCTTCCGTGACAGAAGTTACAGCTGTAGGTAGTGAAAATCCCGGTAATGGTAGTGGAAAATGTCACCTGGCCCGGATTGCAGGCGATTGGTGACGGAGGATAGAGATCTTCCTCTTTGTCGTATTTGCAACCGGCAACTAATGCCGCTGTAAAAACCACCAGTATAAAAAAGCTTTTCCTCATTATTGGTATTTGGTGTCTTACCGGCAATCCTGCTTTATCAGGCATTATTAGCCCCAGGGTTTAGTCAGCCTACGCAAGGGCAGCTGACCTCTACAGAAAACAACCTGTGAGGTGATTTGTTGCGGCGCAAGACATCATAAATGTAACTCAAATACGAAGTTTTTCCTTTTCGGGATGTTTTCTTTCCCAGGGCAGTCGTTAACTAACGCACCACCGAACCGTTGGCAGCCAGTGTATTAGGGTTCACGATCACCAGTTTCCCTCCAGGTTCCTCGGCCGTGAGTATCATTCCCTCACTTACAATACCTTTTAGTTTTCTGGGCGCCAGGTTGGCTACCACAATTACCTGCTTGTGCAGGAGTTCTTCGGGTTTAAAATGTTCTGCGATGCCTGAAACAATAGTGCGCTGCTCCATACCAAGATCTACCTCTAGTTTAAGTAGCTTATCTGCTTTTTCAACTTTTTGTACGTCCATGATGGTTCCAATGCGCAGGTCGAGCCGGGTAAAATCATCGTAGCCTATTTCCGATTTCAGCGATTGTATTTCGGTGCCGGCAAGGATTGGGTTGGAAGCCTCGTTCTTTGTTTCTGGTTGTTGTTCGTTTTCCATCTTTGATTTTTCGAGACCTTTTTTTAATTTTTCAATTTGCAGCTGCACTTCAGCGTCTTCGATCTTTCTGAAAAGCAATTCCGGCGGGCGTAGCGAATAACCTGTACTCAGCAGCTTCAACGACCCGGCGTTTTCCCAATCCCGAACCTTATCCACCAGTTTCATCAGGTGACACATTTTTTTCGCTGTATTGGGTAAGAATGGATTGATATAAATGGCCAGGTTAGCACAAAGCTGCAAGCAGAGATGGAGGCAATTATCTATTTCAGCCTGCACCATTGCTGCATCATTGGAACCGTCGGAAAGCTTTTTCATCTTTATCCACGGCTCCTTTTCCTGCATGTACCTGTTGCCTTTGCGTGCCAGGTCTATTACTTCAAAGAGTGCATCTCTGAACTTATACGCCTCCAGTAAACCTTCGATCCGGGGTTTGAGTTGTTTGATCTCTTCCATCAATTCCCTGTCTCTGTCGTCTGCGCTTTCATTGTGAAACCGGGGCACTTTACCGCCGCACAGTTTATGCATCAGCACCAGGGTGCGATTGAAGTAATTGGCGAATATGGACACCAGTTCGCTATTCACGGCATCCTGGTAACCCTTCCAAGTAAACTCACTGTCTTTGTTTTCCGGAAGAATTGTAGTGAGGTAATAACGCAAGGCATCAGCCATTTGCGGTCCCCCGTTTTCTGGTCTGATAAAATCAGTAATGTAATCCTGCATATCGAGTTTCCAGTTCCTGCTGGTACTCATCTTATCTCCTTCAAGATTCATGAACTCGTTGGCAGGCACGTTGTCTGGAACGATGTAACCATGAAGTTTGAGCATCACCGGAAAAATAATGCAGTGGAACACGATATTGTCTTTACCAACAAAGTGTACCAGCTTGGTTTCGCTGTCGAGCCAATAGGGTTTCCAATCCTTGTTATTGTTGGCAGCCCACTGTTTGGTGGCACTGATGTAGCCAATGGGCGCATCAAACCATACGTAGAGTACTTTGGTGCCCTGCCCGGGTTGCGCCTTTTCCGTTGCTATTTCCGGGGGCTGTAATTCGTTCTGTACAGGCACCTTCACGCCCCAGTCAAGGTCGCGTGTAACCGCACGTGGCTGCAGTCCGCCGTCGATCCAGCTTCTGCACTGACCCAGCACATTGGCTTTCCAGTCGTGCGCATGATCTTTTAGAATATAGTTCCGCAGCCAGTCTTCGTGTTTGTTAAGCGGCAGGTACCAGTGTGTGGTGGCTTTTTTAATGGGAGCAGCTCCACTCAGGGTGCTGACCGGATTCAGCAATTCATCCGGGCTCAACGCTGTACCGCAACTTTCGCACTGGTCGCCAAAAGCACGGTTCGAGCCACAATTAGGACAGGTACCTCTTATATAACGGTCTGCCAGGAAGGTCTGTGCCTGCTCGTCAAAATATTGTTCTGTTTCTCTAACCTCCAGCTCATTACGGTCGTTCAGATATGTAAAGAATTCCTGTGCCGTGTCGTGGTGCACGGGGCTCGAGGTTC